>DASSCG010000136.1:0-6575 GCA_035697925.1 Pyrinomonadaceae bacterium | reverse complement strand
AGATGCCAGCACGGAACCAGTTTCGTGTCGGGCATCTGCCGCAACCCAAGTGTAAACGTCGCCAAAGCCTATCTTTGATGTTTAAACTTGTAAATGACGCACTACCCGGATTTGCGAGCATTAGCTTTCGCGTCGGTTCATCTCTATAATCCCTTTTCCGGTAACTGCAAGGACTCCCCAAGTTCAACCAAACTAGAACGGTAAATCGTGTCTTCAGCCCCATTATTCCTCAATACTTGCTCTAGCTCGGCCTTATCGCGCTACGCACAAATGTGTCTGGGATTGGCCGTGCTTTTGGGCGCGTGCTTGCCGTCAATGGCCCAGTTCAATGAGCGAGGGTGGGAATGGCAAAATCCGCTGCCCCAGGGAAATTCCATCAACGCCGTTAGATTCGCTAAGGACAAAATAAACGGGTGGTCCGTCGGAGGCGACGGTGTAATTTTGCGTACGCGAAACGGTGGATTCGAGTGGGAAGAGCAGCAGTCGCCTGCCAAGACGACACTGTACGGTCTTTATGTACGGGACAAATCGCGGGCAGTGATTTCGGGCGCTCGCGGAATCATTTTGACGACCAACAATGGCGGCGGAAAATGGACGCACAGACTCACCGGAATTACCGACCATCTTTTTTCGGTAGCGTTCTCTAAAGACGATCCGCTTCGCGGTTGGGCGGTGGGTAGCTTTGGCGCAGTCATCGCCACGACTGACGGAGGTATTACCTGGAAGAAACAAAATGCTCGCACCACGGCACACCTTTTCTGTGTGTCGTTTGTTGATAACCGCAACGGAATTGCCGTTGGATCAAAGGGTACAATTCTGGTCACTAACAACGGTGGCGCAGACTGGAAATCTCATCCTGGAGTGGCGAGTTCTACTCTTACTGGTGTGGCTTTTAGCGGTGCGAAGCGCGCTGTGATTGTCGGATACGGCGGAACGATTCTTGAAACCAATGACGCCGGCACTACCTGGCGGGCCATTAATTCATTGATAACAACGGATCTGCTCTCTGTCTTTTTCGCCGACGATAAATTGGGGTGGGCTGCGGGCGAGAGTGGAGTAGTTCTGACCACCGGCGATGGGGGGACGATTTGGCTGCCGGTAAATGTACGGACCAGTCCCAGACTGTCAACGGTTTACTTCGCTGATGAGTCGCTAGGCTGGGCTGCTGGTTCAGATGGACTGGTAGTTCGCACCGACGATGGTGGTCTCTCCTGGCGAAGGCTCACAGAAGGTGGCCGGGAGGATCTGGCTCACATTTTCTTCCTGGACGGCTCGCGCGGTTTTGCTGTGGGTTCTCGTGGTCGAATTCTTTTCACCAGCTCCGGTGGAAAGAGCTGGACCGTTCGCCCTGGACCGACTAATGCACGCTTAAACGCTATCGATTTCATTGACCAGAAGCAGGGATGGGTAGTCGGAGACAAAGGAACCATTCTGAGGTCTGTTAACGGGGGAGTAATCTGGTCGCAGGTTGCCACCGACGTTAAAGAAGATCTGTTCGGCATCGATTTCGTGTCACCGCAGCAAGGTTGGATCGTAGGAGCCCGCGGCACGATTCTTCATACGAAAGACGGCGGGGAGACGTGGCAATCCCAACGCGCCGATAGCTTTAGCTGGCTCGAAGACGTGAAGTTCACTAATGAGCGTATTGGAACCGCCGTGGGCTCGGGCGGAACGATCCTGCGCACTCAAGATGGCGGTGAAACATGGAAACGTGTCGATAAAAACTTGAAAGAATGGCTATACGCTCTCACCTTCGCGGACGCGCAACGGGGATACATCGTAGGCGCTCGAGGACTTATCCTCCGGACTGATGATGGTGGCGCTACCTGGAAAGATGTTGAAAGCGGACTAAGTACAAATCTCTTCGCAATATCAGCTGTTGGGCGTGACGACGTGATTGTGGCAGGAGACCAGGGAAGAATTCTGCACAGTACGGATGCTGGGCTAACGTGGGAACTGGAACCAACAATTACCAGCACGCCGCTCTTCGCCGTCGCTTACCGGGGAGGTTCTAACCTTTGGGTAGCTGGACGAGGTGGGGCAATCCTTCGACGTACAGACGATATCGCGACCGTCAAGATCCCGACGCCGAGGCTGCCTCCGGCTCTCCGTCGCGGCCCGCCAAAGATGGAAAACAGTCAACTGGTGATTGATGATGGTGACATTCCGAGGGCTTTACCGCCTCAGAAACAACCTCGTCCGAATTGATCTCTCCGATTCCCCGGCGTCTTGGGTGGTTAGATAACGATACGAGACCATTAAGGGCACCGTTAGCGATGCCTGATCATTTCCATAGCCGCTGCGACGGCTTCCTCATAAACCTTGTCGTCGGACAGCATTTCCATCTCGCGACTTAACAATTGGGCATCACTCATGATCCTGTTTGGGAGCGATCGACTTGGATAAGCCTGCTCTCCGATTTGCGTCCACGTTTCCAGGTGCGTTCCATCTTCACTGCGGCTTACCCCGAAGACTGCCTTTAGTTCAGAATTCTGCAGTTCAATCTGTGTTAGTCGTCCGGATTTCATTGCCGGACGATGGACCACGTTGAAACTTACGACGACCGAACGATCGTCTTTAGAAAAGCTATAGGTCCTACCTTGTGAGTCAGACGCTTGTGTTTTGTCAGCAAGCTTCCAGTCCAGTCGACTGGCGAGCCAGCCCGCTATGAGCAGTGCCTGAGCAGACACTAGCGAACTTGTGTCAGGCTCACCTGTGAAGTCAATGCGCACATGATCAATTTGATCAAGCGCAGCGCGGCAGCCTTGAACATCATAGAAATTAGCGAGCGACGCCCTCCAGGGTATCAACCGAGCCCAGTTGATATCGCTTAGTACGATTTCTTCATCACGGACGAGTTTTAGCTTTCGCGCAACCGAGTCGATATGAACAGCAGGATCGGGAGAATCTGCAGAATCGATTATTAAGCGATCCGCCGCTTGGCAGAGTTGGCCAAAGACTTTCTCCTCCGCTCCGGTTTCATCGCGCCACCACAGAAACACCGGCAAATCAGGCACCAGCAGCGGTACTGCCGCACTGGGCAATTCAGAAACAAATTCACCCCGGGCAGTAAGGGTAATTTCCTCGCAGCAAAGGCTGCTCGACTCGGCTCCTTTTTCACTCGAGTAGTGGGCCGACACGAACATCTCGATATCGCGCTTGGGAGCAGTTCTGTCGCCAGCCATCAGAACAGCTCTGCAAGGATGATAAGTTGCTAACTCTGAAATGATCTGATGACTTTGAGCCAGTAGGGATTCGTCTTTTAGGAAAACCATCAAGTCTGCGGCCCGAGTACGTAAAACGGCATCAGCGACCTGGTATTCCGAGTCGCGTGCAGTTTCTTGCCACAAACTTGCCAACATTCGCTCAATCGACTCTACATCTAGCGTGTCGGGTACTGGAATCTGTTGGGGTGTAGAACGCATTGCTCAGCCACGCCTTGTTAGTTCTATCGTCCTAAGTGTACTAAGGTTTTCGCCACTCTCGTCCCACTCTTCGGGCCAATTCAAATGACGCAGCGGGTCCCCAGGAGCCCGACTCATAGTTGGGAAAATCGACCGCCGGGTTTTTCCACGCTTCGAGTATTGGGGTGACAATTTCCCACCCTCGCTCAACCATATCACGACGCGCGTATAGCGTTGAGTCGTCCAAAATACAATCCAATAGCAATCTCTCATAAGCTTCAGGTGGCTTCACCCCAAAAGAGGAGCCATAACGAAAATCCATATTGACCCAGCGAATGCGCAGTGCCAGGCCGGGAAGCTTAGCCCCAAAACGAAGAGTAATGCCTTCGTTAGGTTGGATGCGAATCAGAAGCACATTGGGTTCAAGCGGCGCGTCCGTGTCGCTGAATAATCGATGCGGAACTTCTTTGAAATAAATTGCAATCTCAGTTACACGTTTCTGCAAGCGCTTTCCAGACCGGAGCAAAAACGGAACATCCGCCCAGCGCCAGTTATCAAACCTGATTACCATGGCGGCAAACGTTTCAGTAGAGGAATGAGGATTGACACCCGGTTCTCCTCGATACCCAACGACCGTTTGTCCCAGCACCTGACCAGGACCATACTGCCCTCTGACGGCATCCTGGGCGACTTGCTCTGGGGAGATCGTACGAACAGTTTGTAAAGCTCTAAACTTCTCATCCCGAATGTCGTTGGGTTTTAATGAGACCGGAGGATCCATAGCTATTAACGAAACCAGCTGAAAGACGTGGTTCTGCATCATGTCGCGCAGAGCCCCGGCCTGCTCGTAATACCCACCCCGACCTTCTACTCCGATGGCTTCCGCATTTGTGATCTGAACGTGATCGATGTACTGGTAATTCCAAAGCGGCTCAAAGTTGCTGTTCGCAAAACGAAACACCATAAGATTCTGGACTGTCTCTTTCCCCAGGTAGTGATCTATGCGATAGATTTGAGGCTCTTCAAAAACCTGCGCCAGTTTATTGTTGAGAGAGCGCGCACTTTCAAGATCGTGACCAAAAGGCTTTTCAACAATGATGCGCGTCCAGGCTCGATCTTGGGATCGCGACAGATTGGCCGCTGCCAGCTGTTCCGCGATTAGTCCAAAAAACTCAGGAGCGGTGGCAAGGTAAAAAATTCGATTGCCTTGAGTCTTACGCTGTTGGTCGATCTCTTCTAAACGAGACTTTATCGAGTTGAAAGTCTCAGCGTCCTTAAATTCACCTGCGATATAAAAGATCCCTTGCGCAAAACTGTTCCAAGCCGCTTCGTCAATCCCATCTTCGTCACCAAATTCAGCAAGGGCTTCGCGCATCTGTGAACGATATTCCTCATCGTTCATTGGCGGTCGGGATGTGCCCAGAATTGCAAACTCCGCGGGGATGAGGCGTTGTTGGGCGAGACGAAAAAGCGCAGGAAGCAGTTTGCGGCGAGTAAGATCGCCCGTACCTCCAAAGATTACGACGACGCAGGATTCAGCCGTGGGCCCAAGTGGAATGCCAGCGCGAAGCGGGTTGACGAGAGTTTCGGTCATTTAGTCGCGAGTGATCGGAAACTGTTTTGGATGACCGAAAGAATAACACGAGGGTTAACGAAAAAAACGCGCAAAAAGGGCAAAGACGCGGGGAAGCGTTGTGGACTGTGTCCGAGCCTCCGTTACGTCTTTGCCCCTTTGCGCCCTTGATTTATCGAAAGTGGCGAACTCTAGGCGCAAACGGATCACTCTCAGGTACGCACCGGGTGATCCTTGGCGAATGAGTAGGCCGTGTAGGCCGCGATGATATGGCAAATCCAACCCAGCGTTCCGCCCGTGCCAATCCAGAACCCGGGCGTGATGATTAGCCAAAGTATCCCCGCGAGAATTCGCCCGTTATAGAGTTGACCAACTCCGGGAATAAGAAAACTTAGGAGTCCGGCGGTAAATGGATCGCGCATTAAGAATACCCTCCGCGCGAAAATACGACGACGCTTTTGGGTTTGTTCAATCGAACTTCGAAGGAGGAGGCTATTGGCGGAAGGCCCGTGACCTGGTCACCTCTGCATCGAGGTGAAGTCCGAGTGGTATTGGTAAGGTGGGTTCCTTCCCAGGAAGTACTACCGCATCCAAACGGGGCGCTGGTTTTCGTAGGCGGCAATCTCAGCCTCGTGTTGGAGCGTAAGCCCAACGTCGTCGAGACCTTCCAGTAAGCAAAGTCGTTGGAAATCGTCGATGACAAAGGTCGATGAGAAGCCTTCCGAGTCAGTCACGGAGCAGTCTTCAAGACTTACGGTGACCTGGTAATCCTTTGAGCTCTCGCGTGCGCGGATTCCAATTTCGGTCACTTCCAGCTCGGGCAACACGACTGGAAGTAGACCGTTCTTGAGGCAGTTGTTCGCAAAGATGTCGGCGAAGGAAGGCGCAATGATTGTGCGAAAACCAAAGTCAGCAAGGGCCCAGGGCGCGTGTTCGCGAGAAGATCCGCAGCCGAAGTTTTTGCCGGTAACGAGTATTGATGCACCGCTGTAGCGAGGGTGATTTAAAGAGAACGATGGGTTGGGATCACCGTTCGAAAGGTAACGCCAGTCGTGAAACAGGAACTTTCCAAAGCCCGTGCGTTCTATACGCTTAAGAAACTGTTTGGGAATTATTTGGTCAGTGTCTACGTTAGCTCGATCGAGTAACGCGACGCGACCGGTATGTTTTCGAAATGGAACCATTAGTTGAATCTCAGGGAAATACCCTCACCGCTGATTTTGGCCTCATTAACGCCCATCAGAAAGACTCTGACGAAGATGTCTACCTCTTTTCTGTGCCCGTCTTTCGTTTCGATCTGATCCGCGTTTCTCCGCGCAAATCCGCGGCTGGGTCTCTGCTATTTAAATTCCCACTTTCTCACGTCGGTGAAGTGCCCGGTTATGGCAGCGGCGGCAGCCATCATGGGACTGACAAGGTGCGTTCGTCCCCCTCGCCCTTGTCTTCCTTCGAAGTTTCGATTGCTGGTAGAAGCGCAGCGTTCGCCGGCATTCAGGATGTCCGGATTCATCCCCAGACACATGGAGCATCCAGCTTCGCGCCATTCAAATCCAGCCTCACGGAAAATTTGATCAATACCTTCAGCTTCGGCGGCCCGC
>DASSCG010000135.1:0-5153 GCA_035697925.1 Pyrinomonadaceae bacterium | reverse complement strand
GGAATAAAATCCTGCATTACAGCCAACATCCAGGAGTGATTTTCCCTGGAGATCGCGAGGGAGGCACTGTTGAATCACCTGCCACGGTTCATGCGGGTGATTCACAGGCTCGCCCATCACGCTCTCAGTCTTGGTGGTTATTCCGCCGCCTAGATCAATGGAATGAAACCACGGCTCAAGCCTTTTCAGTTCTGCACGAATTTCTTCGGTGGTCATAATTCCTTGATGTGCGAGCGCAGCGAGCGCGGGTAGATCCCCGCGGCAGTAGCCCGACTGTTAAGGAGGGCTCCGGATGCAATCTTTACCTAAGAGGAGCCCTCCTTAACAGTCGAGCTACTGCCCCGTTCCCGCTATTACCTAATCTCGACTTCAAATCGAAAGACAAATGGCACGGAGCCATGATCTTCAAACCAGCATCTGTGCTGATCGACGAGATCAACTGTAATCAAGTATGAACCTGGAACTTGTGGTGCGACATAATCGATTCGGACGTCGACTGTCTCTCCAGGTGCGACTGCCGACGGAAGTCGCGGCTGGCCGTGGAACTCGCTGACCAAAGTGCCATCATCCTTAAACACTCGGACAGCAGGCATTACCACTCCCTCGCGCACAGTTTGTCCCGCGAGCCAAAGTGTGTCCCCAGTGTTCTGAATTACAAGCGGGATTGTCAGGAGGGCGCCAGGCGGAATTTGTTTGGGCGGAGCTGAGCGTAAGGAGAAGAGTGCACGCAAAAGACCCGGAGCCCTACTGTCGGGAACGGTCGATGCGCTCGCGGCGTCGGAAACCTTCTTGCATGTGAAATAGTGATAATCCGTAGCCAAAGTGGTCAGCGGCAAGCGATCGCCTTCCAACATTTCGCGCTCGAACAGCCCGTTCACACTGACGTAGTCGCCGACAATGGCAAAGCCACGTTCGTTGAGAAGGCTGCGCAAGTAGTCGTCACTGAAAGGTGACTCCAGTGTGCCGTAGTTTCGCATCACCTCGCGCAGTTCATCCTCTGTTGCCGAGCCGGCGGACGGTTTCTGGCCCTCAAGGATGAAAAGTAATCCGCCGATGTTCAGCATCGCCGCCAGATGAGCAAAAACGGCACGCTCATCTTCAAAATGGTGGAGCGCGTCATAACAAATGATTGCGTCAAACTTTTGGCCGAGTGGGGTCGATTCAATATCATGTTTTAGGAAACTACACTGCAACGACGTCTCGTGGTCCACATTGTACGGAACGCGCTCGACGCGTTCGCGAGCCATTTGAATCAAGTCTTCACTAATGTCGATACCAAGGACCTTATAGCCTAACCGTGCAAAGTATTCGCTGAGCCATCCTGAACCGCACCCCACATCCAAAATGCTTCCGCCGGCTGGCAACGCCAGCGCAGCAGCGATGTTGGCGAAGTCGCAGAAGTGCCGGTGGGTCTCGGCATCCATACCCTCGCCGAGGTGCTTTACCGGTTTGTTTTTAAGGTTATAGAAGGGCTTGGTGCGCAGGTAGTAGCTCCGCTCTTCGTCAAGCTTGCTTGGATACTCTATCGCTGCGCGTTTGTAATCGACTCCCTCGATTCTGGGCAGCCGACCGCCAGGGCCGGCGCTTGAATGTGTCTCACCCTGGCCATTACCGCTAGATTGATCGTGTGAATTTGGGGTTGCAATTTCAGATGTAGGCCTGGGTCGCAGAACTGCGGTCGCTGTCGCTCCACGCGCTTCGGCTGGAACTAACAAGGCCACCTCGGTGGCAAGGTCTCGCAGAAGCGCATCATCGGTTGGGCGGATTGCAAGCGATGCGACTTCCTCAGACACCTTATTAAGAAGTTGTTGGCGCGAGCGATTTGTTATTACCTCGCGAATGAAGTCGACGTAATGCGCTGCACTTTGTTTTGCATCATGTTCCGAAAGCACATGACGACGCGCGTTGGCACCGATCCGTATACGAAACTCCGAATCCTCAATCAACCTACGTAGATAAGCTTGCAGGAGCGCCACTGTGTAACCGTCATGATCGATCTTAACTACTGCGTCATTAGGTAACTCAGCGAATGCTCCCACATTAGAGACGATAGCCGGCACGCTTGCCGCCATGATTCGATAAAGGCTGGCTGAAGTTTCGCCCACCGTGCGCTGACGCAGATTAATCGCGATGTCAGTCTCACTAATGTGACGCTCAAACTCCGGAAGGGCTACATGACCGGTAATCTTGACGCGGTTAGTTAGACCATACTGTTTAATTAATGCGCGCACATCAAAGTAAGAATTCTCAGCGCCGACGAGAGTGAAGTTGAAGTCGTACTCATCGCGCAGCCCGGCCAGTGCGCGAAGCGTAATCTCGATCCCTTTGTCGGGAGTTATTAGACCAAAAGCCGAGATGGCCACCGCACGATCGTTATTGGCCGCAGCGGCTTTGTTCGGCCTTTCAAAATTCAAGCCAGCCACAGGCATGGGCACACGTTTCAGAGGTACAGCCGGCGCGAGTCGCTCAAATCGTGAAAGGCTCCACTGTGAGTGGACGATGATGCCTTCGGCGGCGTTGGCCGCACGACAATTGAGAGGGAAATTAAGTGGGGCCGCTACCTGTGGCGGCACGCTCCCTCTGCGCAGATGTTCTTCCGCTCTAACGCGCTCAGTTTTTCCATGACACGCTGCGACTTCCGCTAGATACAGTTCAATGTTGCTCTTAACTCGAGCCAGCCCGAGAAAAAAATCCTGTAGCGCAAAATCGTGAAACACTACAACACCCGGATGCTTAGTCAGGACTTCGTAAATACCCGCATGGTAACGATGGTCGTTTCCCATGTGGTAAACGACGGCGTCATAGGCTTTCAGACTCTTAAGTACGGAAGGGTCGCGTTGGTAGTCGAAGCACTTGAATTGCGAGGTAATTTTCTGGTTAGTGGGGGTGAAGCCATCCACAAAGAGATCTATCTCAGCATGAGCCCCCAGGTAGGGAAGCAACTCCTCACTATAGTCAGAGATTCCTGACGGTAGAGGGTTGAGCGGGCTGAAATAGGCTAGTTTCATAAGGACAAGGATCTTTGTACTTTGGTCTTTGTACTTTGTTTATATTCCGTCTTTGCAGTTTGCGACCCTACTACGCGTATTAGGATAGCCCAAGACCCAAGACCCAAGACCCAAGCACAAAGTACTAAGTACTAAGTACGAAGTACAAAACTCCCATTCTTCCTATTTCACCACCGCAATTTTGGTCTTGGCAGTGGACGATCCTTTGTCACCGAACCAGGCAACTTGTTCCTGCACCAGATCCACCTCCAGAACATACTCGCCAGGCTCCTTGGGCGCAGTGATTTGCAGGGGCACTTGTACTTCTTCACCGGGCTTTAAGTTCTTGGGCAGTCCAAACCGCCCATCCATATTACTGACCAGTTCTTCACCCACGGCCTTTAGCCAGCGGTTACCAACGGCGAGGTAGAAGCGATTGTCCGGATTGGTGTTAACTTCACCACCTCGCGCGAACCATTCAATGTCGCTGGCATTCTTGATCTTGACCTGAACCGTTTCCTTTTGTCCGCTACGCAACTTCGCCGGTGCGTTGGCAACGGTGATCTGGGCCTTGAAACCATTCTCGGGCAATGCCGACGCGTTCAGCGACCTGACAGGAGGAGGAGTGTTTTGATTTACCGCGCGACTTGCCTCTTCGGGTGGCTTGCTTTGGCAACCAACCATTATCAACACACCTAAAATCGAGAGCACGCTCAAAGTAGCTTTAAGTTTCATCTCATGTTCCCTTCCGACGTAATACGTGGCAACGCTTGTGACGATTCGTCACGCAACCCAGCTGGCAATCAGTTCACTTACTCGACTTTGATTTTATACCTCGCTTGCTGAGAGCCTTTGGCTTTGAAAAAAGTTACACCTTCCTGAACAAGATCGATTTCCAAAATGTATTCACCCGCGACGGCTGGCGCAGTAATGGTTAGAGCAACCTCAACCGATTCGTCCGGCCAGAGGTCTCTAGGCAGAGTGGTACGACCGTCCATGTTGTTGACCAACGTATCGTCGTCTGAGTTGAACCAGCTGTCGGCGACATTTATAGAATATTTTCCATCTTTTTGCCCGCGCGCAGGCCACACATGTGCGCTGTGATTTTTTACCAGCACCTGAATTGTGACTTTCTCGCCGACCCCTATTGCCGCTGGCGCGTCTATTACCGAGAGACCAGCGTTAAAAGCATCGTCGATCAAAGGCCCGGAGGATTCGCTTCCTGCCGCGGTTGAGGGATTCCTTTGGGGGAGTTCACCTTTTTCGGGAGGACGAATCTCAATCAGGGTCATGTGTATCCTACGATCCGCTGAGAAGAACGGCACCACAATTGTCTTCATTTCACCGATGAAAAGCCCTCGCTGTCGAATGAAATTCAGGGAAGCATCGAGCTCGTCTGTTAGAGTCAAAGAGAAGACGTGCTTGCCTCGAAGACCTTCGAGCGCCGCAGCGAAACGCTCGCGCGAGCGTGGCTGCATAAAGTATTCCAGATTATTAATAGCGAGTATCGGCACATCGGGACGGAGCAATACCTGCACACCATTCGACTTCACACCGCTGACAATCCATCCGTCCACGCTTTGCAACAGTTCTCGATCAGACTTCGTCTGAAACGACATCAGATCGCGATCTCGCCACATCCAGCGTAGCTCGTGGCCAAAACCTGTAGAGTCAGAGAAGAGCGTAGGACGTTTGCTCCACTCAGTCTGCGAAACATAGTAGGCCGCGAGGGCGCCTTGTGCACCGAGCAGGCACAGCAGTAGTGCCGTAGCCGCAAGTCGCAACGGACTAGCCCAGTTAGGTAACTGATCGTAGACGTAGGACGCGAGGTAAATGATCAGTACGCCACTCAACACTTCCACAAAAAGAGCGTAGCGAATATACCCACTGGTAAGGCTCCATAGAATCGACCCGAATAGCACCGCCAGCGCAATCAATCGAGCCCGCCGGGTAGTGCCCGGAAGGAACAGGCAGAGAAACGCGGCTGCGATTCCAAGAACTAATCGACCGGAATACACACCCAGCTCTGAGAGACGGGCAGGATTTGATGCGGCCAAGACGGGCCAGAAAAGCGTCTCCGCCCAACCGCGCGGTCCCCATCTCCCGTCGTAAGGAGTTATGGGTGGCCAGTGTGGGGATTTGATCAAATTGTTATAGAGAGGAAAG
>DASSCG010000134.1:0-15965 GCA_035697925.1 Pyrinomonadaceae bacterium | reverse complement strand
CAGTGAGGCGCTCATTTAGGAACGACTCTACCGCACCTTTGACGTCTGAATTGAGTTTCCCTTTGGTCTGTCCTTCAAACTGAGGTTGGGGCAACTTGACGGAAATAACGGCTACCAGTCCCTCCCGAACATCATCCCCGGTTAAAGACGTTTTGAAGTTCTTGGCTAAGCCTGAAGATTGGGCGTAGGCGTTTATTGTGCGGGTAAATGCCGAGCGAAAACCGGACAAGTGTGTTCCACCGTCTACCGTATTGATGTTGTTCGCAAACGAGTAGACCTTCTCATCGTAACCATCGTTGTACTGAATGGCGACTTCAATAGAGAGGCTTTCGCCTTCTTTCTCAAAATAGATCGGTTTGTCGTGAAGCGTGCTCTTGTTCTTGTTGAGGTGCTTCACGAATTCAGCAATCCCGCCCTTGTAGTAGAACTCGTGCGAACGTTCCGGCTCTTCCCGCTCGTCTTTAATCGTGATGCGAATGCCCTTGTTGAGAAACGCTTTCTCACGCAGACGTTCTGAGAGCTTGTCAAAGCTAAACTCCGTTTGAACAAAGATCTGCGAGTCCGGCTTGAATGTGATCTTGGTCCCGCGCTTTCTCGTTTTTCCCGTCTGCTTCAAAGGTACAACCGGGATGCCGCGAACATACTCCTGCTCGTAGGTCTTGCTATCTCTCCATATCTCCAAGCGTAAGCTCTCGGAAAGAAAGTTGACGCAGGAAACACCGACGCCATGTAGACCGCCCGAAACCTTGTAAGCATTTGAGTCGAATTTTCCGCCGGCGTGCAGCTTGGTCATTACAACTTCTGCTGCCGATCGTTTTTCCTTCTTTATTTCGTCAACCGGAATACCGCGACCGTTATCAATCACTGTGATCGAGTTGTCGAGATGAATGGTTACCTCGACGGTATCGCAATATCCGGCCAAGGCCTCGTCGATAGAGTTATCGACCACTTCATATACGAGGTGATGAAGTCCCAACTCACCAGTTGAGCCAATGTACATCGCCGGGCGTTTACGAACGGCCTCGCGGCCCTCAAGAATGGTTATAGAAGAAGAATCGTATTTTTTATCTGAGGTTATACCTGCTGTGGCCAAGCTTTTCTCCTTGCCTAATTCAATAGTGTTGTCATTAATTGTCTTTGTTTCGTCTGACACTCTTATCGATCACTTCCTACGCTAAAGCAGTTGAAACCGAGTCCCTTTTAAGTTCTTCTGTAATCACATCACCGTCTGCTATTTCATAAACACTTGCCCTCGGCGTGAATGTTTGGACGTGGGAGCGTTTCGAAGTTGTGATGAAAGTCTGTGTGCGCCCCTCAAGGTATTCCAAAAGCCTGTTTATCCTCGTTTCATCCAGTTCCGCATCTACGTCATCGATGAGAAATAGAGGGTACTCATGATGACAGGAATTATACACTGAAATTGCCGCTAAGTCTAATAATAGCAATGCGCTACGCTGTTGCCCGGAGCTTCCGTAAACACGCATCTCGTGACCCGCGAGAAGTATCTCCAAATCGTCTCGATGCGGTCCCAGAAGAGCCCTCCCAGAAGACATCTCAGCCTCAAGGCGAAGATGGAGTCGGCGGTCTAGCAGCGACCGGTAATCACTCAAATCACCCTTACCTTCAAGCGACGAGAGATACCGAATTCGGACTTCCCTACGCTCGAACAGGCCGCGCTCTAAGACTTCATTTATTCTCGCAATGTAGTCCGTTCGAGATTCATGTATTTGCTCTGCCAACCCTAACAACTGCTCGTTCCACGGATTAATCAAATTCTCAGTTTCAGCCAAACTGGATCCGGACTCGATTGCGTCCTGAAGGATCCGGTTTTTCTGTTTGAGCACTTTCCGGTAACTGGAGAGAGTCTGCACATAGCTCGGCCTCAGAGAAGCGACTCCGCGATCGATGAAACGTCTCCGCGCTTCAGGCA
Source organism: Pyrinomonadaceae bacterium (assembly GCA_035697925.1). GTDB lineage: Bacteria > Acidobacteriota > Blastocatellia > Pyrinomonadales > Pyrinomonadaceae > PSRF01. The sequence continues at coordinate 14,035 of DASSCG010000134.1, read as the reverse complement.
TTCCTCGTACTACCTCGAGTTCATCTGCGTTGAACGCGAATACTTGCAGTTGACCTAGATATCTTACTAACTGCTCACGCTTGTCATTCACGGTGATTGCTTTGGTATTTGCTTGGAGAGTTATTTGAAGATCGCGCCGCACATCGCCAGTAACAACCCTGCCTCTGACGAAGGCCTCATCCTCTCCAAACCTTATCGATTCTTGAAGTCGCTGAGTGCGGAAGGATTTGGTTCGGGAGAGAAGGTAAATCGCTTCCAGCCAGTTAGTCTTACCCTGACCGTTGTTTCCGAAAATAATGTTAAGGCCGGATCCCCAATGAATTGTTCCAGTTAGATTGCGGAAGTGGTGGGCCTCAATAGACTCGAGGATCATGATTCATTCTAACATACCGATGATAAGCACTCTTGTCGCTGAGAGTGAATCAAAAATAGTTCGAAAAATCAAAAGCGCCCCCCAACCGACTGTGGAGAGCGCTCTTTAAACTTCTTATGAAACTATTGCTTGCTAATCAGATGCGCATCGGCATGACGACATATTTATACTCAAAATCTCCGCCTTCAGAGGGACGAAGTTGTGCTTGAGAGTTTCCGTCTTTGAACTCAAAAGCAACCTTGCCATCTCCCATCACGTTGAGGAAATCTTGTAGGTACTGTGCATTAAATCCGATGTCCGCCTCCTCGCCAGTATAATCCGCCTGAATGGTTTCCCGAGCTTCACCTTCCTCAGCGTTTTGTGAGCTGATAATTAGCTGATTCGGCTCGAGATGAAAACGAATTGCATGTGAGCGCTCATCTGCCATTAGAGCCACACGCCGAATTGCCTGGTTGAGCAAGGTGCTATCGAACTCAATCAACTTATCGTTGTTCTTGGGCATCACCATTTCGTAGTTCGGGAATTGCCCGTAAAGCATTCGGGAAATTAACAACCTGGGGCCTACCTCAAAATAGATATGGTTTTCATCCATTCCCAGACTGATTTCTGCGTCGAAGCCGGCGGTTAACTTGGTTAATTCTGCCAACGTCTTGCGAGGTATCAAGGTATCCAATGTGTCACTCGCACCGTTTGTCGCAGTAGTTTTCTTTTCCACGTAGGCGAGCCTATGTCCATCAGTCGTAACCATCTTCGCACCTGATTTATCGAGGATAAACTTTGCCCCTGAAAGTGTGTACCTCGACTCTTCCTGAGTGATTGCGAAAATGGTTCGGTCGATTAGCGACTTCAAAACGCTGGCGGAGATTTTAGTAGGAGCAGACTTGAAAGTAGGAACTTCCGGAAATGCGTCGCGACCAACTCCTACCATCTTAAACTTCGCGCGATCACATTTTACCGTAACCCAATCATTATCTTCCTTCGTAAAACTCACGGGCGCATCTGGCAGCAACCTGGCTATTTCAAAAAGTTTTCGTGCCTGCACACAAATGGAGCCTGGAGTATTGATTTCTTCCGCGTCCATATCGCATCGGATCGTTACGTCGAGATCCGTCCCGGTAATCCTGATGGTACTTTCGCCAACAGACTCAATCAGAATATTTGAGAGCACCGGGATAGTATTTTTTCGCTCGACAACTCCCTGAACGAATCCCAGTTCTTTCTGGAGATTCTGTTTACTAACAACGAACTGCATGACTTCACTCCTTCATCTATTATCGCCTTCGGGAATACTGCACAATCTATCTGATCCTGATAATTATAAGTAACTTATATTTCATTCTAGCAGTAGTAATAGTGCCTGTTGATTTTAGGAAAACTGATTAACCCTCACAACCTCAACAGTTCGACTCCACATAGGGTGTGGAAGATAAACTTACTTGCAAGAAGACACTGTCTAAAAAACTGTCAATGTCTGAGCCCTGAAGAAATTTCACAGCCGCGTGTTTTCCGATCCTGTGACTTTGTGGATGTCTCCAGTTGTGTCGATGCACAGTTGTTGATTTTCATTTCTCTAACCGTTCAGAGAGTTCGATAATTAATTTCTGAATGGCTGAGTCTCTTGACTTGAGAGATTCAATTTTAACAAAAGAATGAATGACGGTCGTATGGTGCTTGCCTCCGAATGCCCGTCCTATTTCAGGGTAGCTATGCTTTGTTAGCTTCTTGCAAAGGTACATAGCGATCTGACGAGGAAGAGAAAACTGCCGGGCGTTGCTTTTAGAGATCAACTCATCAACCCGCATCTTGAAACTGTTAGCAACAACTTTTTGAATTTGCTGAATAGTAATTCCACCGGCGTCCTCTTCGCCAGCAATATTGCGTACGGCGTCTTGCGCTAAAACTTTGGAGATCTTGTCGCCACGTAACGAAGAGATCGCAATGAGACGTACCAGAGAGCCTTCGAGCTCACGAACGTTATTCTTAACCCTCGTGGCAATAAAAAGTGCTACGTCGTCCGGTATGGAAACCCCCATGATTTCTGCTTTCCGATTGATGATGGCAACTTTAGTTTCAAGATCTGGAGGCTCGATATCGGCAATAAGTCCCCACTCAAACCTGGAATGCAATCTCTCTTCGAGCGTCGGGATCTCGCGAGGCGGACAGTCGGAACTTATAACGATTTGCTTCTGTTGGTCGTAGAGTGAATTGAAGGTATGAAAGAACTCTTCTTGCGTTCGTTCCTTTCCAGCCATGAACTGAACGTCGTCGATCAAGAGCACATCCACGGATCTGTACTTTTCCCTAAAACCTTGAGTCTTGTCATAGCGAATGGCATTGATAAGTTCGTTCATGAACCTCTCTGAGGACAGATAACACAACTTCAGATGTGGGTTGCGAGCCTTTATCGCCTGGCCGCAAGCATGCATTAGATGGGTCTTGCCGAGTCCCACGCCTCCATAAATGTACAGTGGGTTATAGGTTCTGCCAGGAGCCTCAGCCACAGCAAGCGAGGCTGCGTGGGCAAACTGATTACAAGAACCCACCACGAAACTGTCGTACGTGTATCTAGAATTTAGGGAAAGCTCCAAGGCCGCAGGCATAGGAGCACGCGCCGCCGCAGCTGCACTTCCGGAATGGGTCGATAGGGAAGTTGTAGCTGAAGATTTGGGGAGGACGCTAGAAGCGTCGTCCTCTCGAGCGTTGACTACCGCAACGTCGGAAAGGGCCAGAGGAGAACTCTCGTTTGCAATCTGCCAATCGATCGTGTAACCGGTGAGCCGGACATCCGATAGAGACTGATCCAAGTATTCAGAGTAATTATGGTCAACCCAGTCCCTAATTACTCGATTAGGCGCGCAAAGCCGCAACCGGGCGCGACTTTTATCTATTCCTTTAAACTCGATCGAATTAAACCATGTCTCAACCGTCTCTCCGTTAAGCTTCTTTTTTATCGACTCGAGAATGCCGTCCCATACATTATATTCCGGTAGTACGCCTGTCATCTCACGCAACTTTCTTTTGTACAGTAGATTTCTGTGAAGGTAGCAATTCGCAGCTCTATTTAGAGTTGATCGGTCTTCGCCGACCTGGGTAACTAGTTTCCCACAGGGTTTTCCTCAGCGCTGTGGAAAACGCCCAACCCTTAAAGTGATGCCTTAAGTTTATATTTATCAACTACTTAGCGAGAGTTTGTCCTAAGGAGCCGCAGACTAGCACACAGTTCGTACCTTATCAAGCGGCGGTTCGGTATAAAACATCTACCCACCAAAAGGCTTAATCGAAAGCAGCAACAACCAGCCGCTTTGCCCTGTTAGAAGCTTCGAGGTGGTGTCACGGTATGGTTACGGACGAACCTCAAGTTGCGACGAAGTCTCAACTAAGAGATTAGAATCCTGGATGGAGTTTCCGGTGTCAGTTTGAGCGTGTCGGGATGGGCTACCTTTCTTGACATAAAACGGTTTCGGCAGTTAGTCTTACCGTTTTCATTTGGGAGGAGATCTAACAGCCAATGGCCAAGCCCACTTTTCAGCCTAACAACCGACGCCGAGCCAAGACCCACGGTTTCCGCGCGAGGATGGCAAGTAAGAACGGTAGGTTGGTGTTAAAGCGGAGGCGCGCCAAAGGTCGAAAGCGTCTTACGCCCTCGCACTACTGACCTCGGTTTATGAGTACGAACCTTCGCGGTAGCAACGATTTTCAACGGGTTTACAAAACCGGGAAGCGTTACGAAGGCCATCTCCTGACGGTCTTTGTGCTACCGAATTCCCTACCACAACATCGCCTGGGAATTACGGCGTCACGTAAGGCCCTTGGGAAGGCAGTCGATCGAAACCGTGCGAAACGTCTGCTTCGTGAGGCCTTTAGGCTTACGCGTCCGCACCTTGATCGATTGACTAGGAAGTATGATTGGGTGTTGAACGCCCGGCGGTCGTTATTGTCGCTAGAGGGTCGCCGGCCATCTGATGAGTTCGAGATGATGATTGCAAAGGTTGCTAGCGACGAGGCAGCGGGTTCGGTGGTTGAAGCACAATTGGTGTGAAGATAATACTTATTTCATTCCTAAGGTTTTATAAATTAGCTCTATCGCCCCTGCTTCCGCCTGCGTGTAGATTTGTACCTTCCTGTTCAGTTTATGCCATGGAGGCTATCGAACGTTACGGAGCTCTTCGTGGGAGTTCGCTTGCGCTAAGAAGACTCTTACGCTGCCATCCATTCAATCCTGGTGGATACGATCCTTTGAAGTGAAAGCCAACGGCGCACGTCTGATGTGTGCCGTCTTAATTTAAGATGCAACAGAAGCGGTTGATACTGGCATTACTGATTTCCACGGCAATTCTCGTTTCGTGGAGCTACCTTTTTCCACCAAAGCCACCTGCTGAGGTTAAACAAGCAGAAAGCTTGCCTGCGGCCTCACCCGACGCGTCACCAAATCCCACAAGCACACCTGCGCCAGTCGCGGCGGACTCAAGTGCCGGAGCTGTTCCTGTGGCGCAGTTACCGCACAGAACTTTGCAGATCCGAACACCTCTCTACGAGGCAAAGCTGGACAGCCTTGGCGCAGAGGTGACGAGTTGGATAATTAAGAAGAACAAAGACAGCGGCCGTGACATTCACTCAGTAGCGGGAAATAAAAACAACCAGGTCCCCCTGGAATTGATCTCTCCTGAGGGAAGCAAGCGCCAGCCGCGCGAGCTCCCGCTCCAGGTCGTCACCGGTGATGCCTCGTTAGATAGTCTTTTGACAAACACTAACTATCAAATCGAGGGTGTCGATACACCGAGTGGCGATGTTGAGGTCGTTCTTAGCGGGAACGATCAGCGTACGATTACCTTTCTACTCCGCGACAGCGCAACAGGACTAGATGTTAGTAAGCGTATTACTTTTGATGCTCAAAGGTATAGCACCGATCTCGAACTGATGATCAAGCGAGGGGATCAGGTGGTACCCCAGGTCAAGTTGAAGATTGGACCTAGTATTGGTGACCAGGGAATTAAACATTACACGTTTTATTCGGTGGCTCCTGAAGCAATCGCTGCTGTTGGAGAAAACGTGGAGCGCCATGCAGCCGCGGGAATCAACGGTAACACTAAGAGTCCGGATTACTTGTCCCTTCCAGGACCAGTTGATTGGGCTGGAGTCGGTGATACCTACTTCGCCATGGTCGCGATTCCTTCCAAGAGAGCAGAAGGCCTTGAGTATCGAACAGTTCAATACAATCATCCGATTAACGGCTCGCAAGAAAGCCGCTACCTTATTTCCGCCTTCGTCCCCGTTCCGAGTGATGGCTCTAAAACAGCTTTATATGTGGGACCAAAGGATCATTACATCCTGACAGGTGGCGGCGAAAAGCTTCAGGAGTCAGTGGGAAGAAACGTCGACCTTGAAGGGCTGATCGACTATGGGTGGTTCAGTTGGCTCTCTCGTCCTATTGCCGTTCCTATCTTAAAGTCTATCCGGTACCTACATCAGCTAACTAATAGCTACGGCGTAGCGATCATTCTTTTTACCATCGTCATCTATTCACTCTTTTTCCCGCTGAAATGGCGCTCGTCCAAGGCGATGAAGAAGGCGCAGAAGCTAGCGCCACGTATGAAAGATCTTCAAGAGAAGATCAAGGGAATGAAGCAGAACGATCCGCGACTGAAGGAGCTCCAGATGGAGCAGTTGCGTTTGATGAAGGAAGGCAATCCACTTGGTGGTTGCTTGCCACTGCTCATTCAAATGCCATTTCTGTTCGCACTGTATCGGGCAATTACCATCTCACTGGATTTTAGGCAGGCCACCTTCCTGTGGTTGCCCGACCTTTCCGCGGGTGATCCGCTCCACATCCTCGAGTTTCTCATGGCTGGCACGATGATCGTTTTGCAACTGATCACGCCGGCGCCTTCGGCGGATCCCTTACAGCGAAAAATGATGGCTATCGGCATGCCGCTGTTTATGCTTTATGTCTTATGGGGCGCCCCATCAGGTTTGTTACTTTACTGGCTGGTGGGAAACATTGTAGGTTTCAGCCAGCAGTTTCTGATTAACCACCTGACAAAGACTGAGGGTGATGAGGAGCCTCCCCCGGCTCAGCCGAAACTTGCGAGGACTCGTGCATAAGTCTTCGCCGGTTACTGGGAGTTTTCTTTAAAATGGACGATGCCTGCGAGCAAGCCGGAACATTTTTAAGAGCAGTTTTGGATAAGTCTGGATTGGCCCTTGAGGTTGATACCGAACAGACTCCAGATCGTTGCGTGCTTAACCTGGACGGCAGGGATGCAGAATTGCTTCAGGCCGAAGGTGGTGAATTGTTGGAAGCGCTCCAACACATTCTAAACCAGGTCTTTGGACGCAGCATGCCAGCTGGGCAACGAATTGTTTGCGATGTCCACGGGTTCCGCGCTACCAGAGAGAAAGAGTTACGCGCGATGGCGTTGCACGCTGCAGCGCAGGTTCGCGCAACCGGAAACGTTTTTACATTTGGCTCGATGAACGCGCAGGAACGCCGGGTGATTCACGTTACTCTGGCTGAGAGCGAGGACCTGGAAACTGAATCAGTTGGAGAGGGAGCCGATCGGAAGCTGCGGGTCGGCCTTAGGAAGAAAAAGATTTAGATAGCCTCGCCTGCGCCTCTAGACCATCTGATGAGTGGTAATGGATACGATCGTCGCATTGGGGACGCCTCCGGGTCGCAGCGCAATTGGCATCATCCGACTGACCGGCCCTGAATCGCTGTCGATTGTTAGATCCATTGTCGGTCAACATAATTTCCAACCAGAACCTTCGCATCCGGTCTTAAAGAGTCTTAAAGCCAACGGTTCTCATTCAATCCTCGACAAAGCCCTCGTAACTTTCTTTCAATCACCAAACTCCTTTACTGGAGAGGATCTCGTTGAGATCAGCTGTCATGGATCACCCATCATATTGAGGCAGGTAATTGATCTTACTCTTAGCTTAGGAGCACGACTGGCTGGCCCAGGCGAGTTCACCCTCAGGGCACTCAATAACGGAAAGCTAAATCTCACTCAGGCGGAAGCCATTCGTGACTTGATCAATGCTCAGACCGAGCAAGCGGCGCAGCAAGCGCTTCGCCAAATGATGGGAGAACTTTCCGCGCGACTGCAGAAACCAGAACAGACATTGATTGAGATGATAGTGCAGTTGGAATCCGCGCTTGAGTTTGTCGAAGATGACCTGCCATCTCTTAAGAAACATCAGCTAGCGGAACAGATGGACCAACTCGCGGCTGATCTCCGGAACCTAGCGTCGACGTTTGAGGTCGGCCACCTCCTGCGTGACGGTCTGAGAGTTACTCTTGCCGGGCGACCCAACGTCGGCAAGTCCAGTCTGTTCAACAGGTTACTGGCACTGGACCGCGCCATAGTAACAGAGGTTCCAGGTACCACGCGGGACACTTTAACCGAGCGTATGACTATAGAAGGCATACCGGTGATGTTGACTGATACTGCAGGCCTTCGGGAATCAACTGACCGCATTGAAACCCTGGGAGTACAGCGCACGCGCGAGGCGATCGCCGACTCGGATTTGCTAATCGTTGTGATTGATGGTGCTGAAGAGCTTAGGGCTGAGGACTTCGATGTGCTCGAGCAAGCTCGTAATGGTCGTCACATTGTGGCGCTGAACAAGAGTGATGAGCCGTCGTTCGAAATTTTTGAGAAGCGCCGATGGGCGTTTGAGACGAAGACAGTTAAGGTCTCTGCAGTGACCGGAGTAGGACTGAGTGAACTACGGACTGCTATACTAGCGCCATTCGGATCAGTTGATTCCTCAGACACGGGATTTTTGATCACGGATGCCCGGCACTATGATCTCCTGCTTCGGGCTTCTGCTGAGGTTCAAGCATCGTTAACAGCGATTAAGGAGGGCATGAGTGAAGAGTTAGTTCTAATCGGCTTGCACAATGCCTTGCGTTTTTTGGGAGAGATAACTGGGGAAACAACAACCGAAGAGATCCTCTCGGAAATCTTTGCCACGTTCTGTATTGGGAAATAGCGATGAGTTTCGATGAAGTTTTTGATGTGATTGTGATTGGGGGTGGCCATGCTGGCTGCGAGGCAGCGTCGGCCTCCGCCAGATTAGGCTCGCAGACTGCGTTGGTAACAATGAACCTGGACATGATCGGACAGATGTCCTGCAACCCGGCAATTGGCGGGATAGCGAAGGGTCATCTGGTTCGTGAGATTGACGCTCTCGGCGGAATAATGGGGCGCGTTGCCGATCGAGCGGGAATTCAGTTTCGGCTCTTGAACCGTTCAAGGGGACGCGCTGTTCAATCCCCACGCGCTCAAGCAGATCGTGCCTTGTACCGCAAAGATATGAGGCAAACCCTCGAAGGAACACCTAACCTGCACCTTCGCCAGGGGACGGTCATGGACCTTCTGGTAAAGAACGGTCGTGTAGTCGGCATTGATCTGCAAGACGGACGGTCTATCGCTGCCTGCGCAGTGGTAATAGCGACTGGAACCTTTCTAAATGGTGTCGTTCATACCGGCCACCAGACTTACAAGGCTGGAAGGACAGGCGAACCGTCTTCGATTGAACTCGCGGAGTCGTTAAAAGGCCTGGGATTTCCGGTTGGTCGGCTTAAGACGGGAACGCCGCCCCGACTCGACGGCCGTACCATTGACTGGAATGCGTTCGAGCCGCAACCGCCCGATGAAGTGCCGGTTCCATTCTCTTTTTCAACCGACGAGATTCTGCAACCTCAAGTCGAGTGTTATGTGGGTTACACTTCCACAAAAGTCCACGACGCGATTAGAGAAAACCTACACCTCTCGCCGCTGTATTCGGGAAAAATTCAAGGGATCGGACCGAGGTACTGTCCATCAATTGAGGACAAGGTCGTTAAGTTCGCAGACAAAAATCGCCACCAATTGTTTTTGGAGCCCGAGGGCCACGATACCAATGAGGTTTATCTAAACGGCTTTTCTACGTCCTTGCCGGCTGATCTGCAGCGTGAGCTTGTGAGACTGATTCCGGGATTAGAAGAAGCAAGAATCATTCGGCCGGGATATGCGATCGAGTACGATTTCATCGATCCAAGGGAGTTGGGTCCGGATTTGCAGACCAGACGAGTCTCAGGTCTCTTTCATGCTGGCCAAATCAATGGGACGACGGGCTATGAGGAAGCCGCTTGTCAGGGCCTGGTCGCGGGAATAAATGCGGCTCTTGCCGTGCAGGGTCGAGAGGGATTTCGCTTGAGGCGGAACGAATCGTACATAGGCGTCTTGATCGACGATCTGATCAACCAGGGCGTAGATGAGCCTTATCGAGTATTTACATCCAGGGCTGAAAATCGCCTTTCGCTTCGTTATGACAATGCTGACGAGCGCCTTGAACCCTATGGAAGGGAAATCGGATTAGTAGGTGATACCGATTGGGAAAAGTTCAACCAGCGGAGAGACCGAATTGCGCTACTTGGTAAAATCTTGAGCGAAACTCGTATCAAGCGATCTGATGCCGCTTACGCTGCCATTAGCTCACGGCTGGGAGCGGATCTGGGAGATTCGGTGACTTTGGCACAATTGGCTAAGCGAAACGGTGTCGGAATAGACTTGATCGGTTCGTTGATACCTAAGGGTAAGCTGGCTGGCTTAACTGATTCCGAGATTGAAACAGCTTTGGCGGATTCACTGTATTCTGGTTATATCGACGCACAAAAGACCAACGTCCAACGACTTCACCAACACGACGGCCTGCAAATCCGGCCTGATTTTAGCTTTCAAGGCTTAAGTGGGCTCTCCCATGAAATGGTCGAACGCTTTGAGCGAGCCCGGCCGATTTCTTTCGGAGAAGCCCGCCGCATACCTGGAGTTACCCCCGCAGCGCTTTCGACGCTCCTTGTGCATTTGTCGGCCCGGCGCGCAGCCGCGTAATGTTTCACGTGTCCCCACACGGGGACCCTCACGTTCCACGTGAAACATAAATTTAACGCCTTTTGACGAACTTTATGGCGTCCTGATCGCTGTTGTGGTAGTTTACGGCGCAATAAAGGAGCACCTACCAGCTGATAATGGCCAAGACAATTGCAGTCGCGAACCAAAAGGGTGGTGTTGGAAAAACCACGACTGCGGTCAATTTGGCTTCAGTAATTGCTTCGGAAGGCTTCAGAGTTCTACTTGTCGACGCCGACCCGCAAGGTAACGCAACTTCTGGAGTCGGGGTCCCGAGAGGCAGCTTCCGCAAGAGTCTCTACCACAGCATCGTTTTGTCTGAACCGCTCAAAAGCATAATTTTGACGACGGAAATTGCTGGACTGCACATCGCGCCTGCCAACAAGGATTTAGCGGGAGCGGAGGTAGAACTCGTAGAAATGGAGAGGCGCGAGTTTAGACTCAGCGAAACACTGGAAGAGGTGGGCGAAGACTATGACTTCGTCATTATCGATTGCCCGCCTTCGCTCGGATTATTGACGCTCAACGCCTTAACCGCCGCTCGATCGCTCCTCGTACCCATTCAGGCCGAGTACTACGCGCTCGAAGGTGTTACTGAACTCTTCGATACGCTGGCAAGAATTCGACGCTTACATAATCCAACACTGACAATTGAAGGCCTTCTATTAACGATGTACGACGAGCGCACAAACCTCTCAGCCGCCGTTGCGTCGGATCTGCGCGACTTCTACGGTCAACAGGTTTTCCAGACGGTGATACCGCGAAATGTTCGGCTTGCGGAAGCACCAAGTTATGGGAAACCGATAATCCTTTATGACAAACAATCGAGAGGGTCTGAAGCCTATATCGATCTAGCCAGGGAGATTCTTGCTCATGACGCGAAAGCCGTTGGGCCGGGGGTTGGGCGCACTGCTGTCGGCTGATCAAACAAGTAAGGCCGACGAGCAAAACGAAATTGCGATCGAGTCAATCGTGCCTAGCAGCATGCAGCCGCGCACTAGGTTTGACGAAGGACCGCTACAGGACCTGGCGAACTCCATCAAAGCCAACGGCGTGGTTCAGCCTCTCCTGGTCAGACAGAAGGGAAGAGAGTATGAGCTGATTGCCGGTGAGCGACGTTGGCGGGCCGCGCAGCTAGCTGGTCTAACGCATGTGCCTGTCGTCGTTCGCGACGTGCCTGACGAGAAGGTTTTGGAATTAGCGTTGATCGAAAATATCCAACGCGAGGATCTTAACCCAATTGAAGAGGCCCAAGCATACAGGAGACTAATCGACTCAATTGGTCTAACTCAGGAAAGTCTTGCCGAGCGAGTCGGGCGCGATCGATCGTACATAACGAATTTTCTCCGGCTGTTACGGCTGCCTCAGGATCTTCAGCACTTAATCGAAGAGGGAAAACTTTCTACCGGCCACGCGCGAACGCTGCTCGGAGCGAGTGATGCGGATAACCAGCGTCGCATCGCTCGGAAAATTATCGAGCGAGGCCTATCCGTGAGAGAAACCGAACGTCTCGTAAGAGAGCTTACGGAGGCGAGTGCTAAACCGCATAAAGCACGATCTAAGGAAAACGATCCAAATGTGAGAGCTGCCGAAACTAAGTTACGTCGACACTTGGGCACCCAAGTGCGGATTGTCCAAAATCAAGCCGGAGTAAGTGGCCGCATCGAAATTGAGTTCTACAACCCCGCCGATTTAGAACGCCTCTTCCGCCTTCTAATTCCTCTCGCCAGTCCCGCGCACAGTGCCGCTGTACAAGGTACATCGCAGTAAGGCCGCCGCGGCCCCTTATCACTGTACAGTGTACAACCACTGACGCTTGACGGCGGGTACCGGAGGGCCTCGAGGCTGCGAATAGAGGTGGACTTGACCGCGTTTTGAAGGGGGTGTTAGACTCCCAAACTTTTGTAAATGCTGAAGGTTGGCGCATCAGTGCGCCTCAAAATGGTTTAACTCTATGGGCTTGATCCTCCTGGGTTTGGCTGGTAACTCTATCCAATTGGTACCGGACGGTACGCTGATATTGCACGGGCTCATCATACTTCTCATGGTGGTGGTTCTAAATCGGACTCTATTCAAGCCTATCAACCGGATTCTGGAGGAGCGCGAGCGCAGCACTTCCGGGCTCTTATCCGAAGCTGAGCAGACTATAGCGAGAGTTGATGAAAGTATTCGCCAGCACGAGAGGACGTTGCGGGAGGCGAGAACTGAAGGCTACCAACTTCTTGAGCGGCAACGGGCCGAAGCGGTTACCGAAAGAGATCGGCAGATAGTTGCCGCGAGGGAGGCTCTCAGCAAACAAACAGCAGCACAGAAGACTGAGATTAAGACTCAAGCTGAGGCCGCGCGATCTACGCTGTCTGATGAAGCGAGGAGGCTGGCCACAACGATCAGCGCTCACATTCTGGGAAGGCCGAGTCCCGGCGGAGGAGATTCAGTTAGTTAGTTGTGATTGTCATGAGCGTTTTCGGATTTTTCACAGTAGGTCTCGAAGCCGGCAGCCCCTGGTGGAACTATCCAGGCCTGGAGCTATGGAAGTTCGTTAATCTAGCCGTGTTCATAGTAGGAGCGATCTATTTACACCGCCGCTTCGGCCGTCCTATCAGCGAGGCACTGAGAGCTCGCGGGGAGGGAATCAAGCTAGAACTTCAGAAGGCCCGCGAAGAAAAGGCACAGGCACTGGCAAAGTTGGCTGAGGTCGAGGAAAAGATCAAGCTTATGGATCGCGAGGTTTCGTCGATTCGTGAGCAAGCCAAGTTAGAGGCGGAGGCCGAACGTGAGCGAATCAAGGTTGCTACCGCCGCCGAGATGACCAAGCTGAAGCAGCAGGCTGAACGTGAGATTGCGAGCGCTTCAAAGGCAGCGATCCAGGAGCTCAGGGAATTTGCCGCCCAACAAACCGTCGGCTTGGCTGAGGAATCAATCAAGAGGGATATGCGCAAGGAAGATGACAATCGAATCATCGGGCTAAACGTTGAGCAACTTGGGAGGAGTAGCCATTGAGTTCGCAAACAGTTGCCCGCCGTTATGCTGCCGCATTGGCTGACGTGTTGGCTACCGGATCACCTCGGGAGGTTCAGGAGGAACTCGTCGCCTGGTCGTCGATGATCCGGTCCAACGAACTGCTCCAAGAGGTCTTGCGCAATCCAACGGTGGCTTACGATCAAAAGCAAGCGTTGCTGGAAAAACTGATTAAGCTGACGAAGGTCCACCAGACCACAGCGAATTTTCTTCGCATTCTCTTGAAGAACCAAAGACTAACGGAACTTAATGAGATAAATGAGAGGCTTGCCCTCGTCCTTGATGAACGGGCAGGTGTCACAGCTGCCCATGTCACGACAGCTCGTCCGGTTTCTGACGACATCAAAAACTCGCTTCAGGGACGCTTGGCGAATTTAACCGGGAACGACGTGAGGCTTAGTTTTGAAATTGACGAAGCCCTCATCGGAGGAATGGTGACCCGCATAGGCTCTACCGTCTATGATGGGTCAATCCGGAATCAGTTGAAAGAACTGGAAACAAAACTAGCCGGCAGATAGTTATCGTTCCCGCGATCAATTACCCAGAATTACTCGACCGTATCACTTGATCGTAGACAGTTACTGATCGAACTTTGAGGAAACATAATGGAACCGATTAGAGCAGACGAGATCAACGAAATAATTCGGAAGCAGATCGAGAATTTCGAAGTAGGTGTGACCGTCATGGAGGTGGGCACCGTTATCAAGGTCGGTGACGGAATCGCCGAGATTCACGGTCTTGAAAAAGT
>DASSCG010000133.1:0-6624 GCA_035697925.1 Pyrinomonadaceae bacterium | reverse complement strand
CATTAGCACGAGTCCAGCGCTGGCCCGCGCGGCCTCATCCGCTACATGAAAATCAAATCGCAGGGCGGAAATGTCATTCACGATTGCGGCGCCGGCGTCGAGAGCCGCCCTCGCCACCACGGCCTTAGTAGTGTCGATTGAAATTGGAATCTCTGTGCGTTTAGTTAATTCTTTGATGACGGGAAGCACCCGTTGAAGTTCCTCTTCCTCAGAAACCAGCTCGGCGCCTGGTCGAGTTGATTCGCCTCCAACATCGATGATGTCGGCTCCTTCGGCAATCATCAGTTCCGCATGTGCAAGTGCTTTTTCGTTTGAGAAGAATTTCGCGCCGTCGCTAAAACTGTCGGGCGTGACATTCAAGACGCCCATGATGAGTGTGCGTTTGCCAATAGGCAGTACGCTTCGCGCAATGTGCCACTGCATGAAGCAAACTTAGGAAGGAATTGGATAAAAGTAAAGAAGCGCGCCCGTCATCGTGGGGACAGCAATTAAGTACGAGGGTCTTCCAGTTTCATTCTCCGCAGCAAGTCTTGAAAGCGCTTTAGCTGGTCGTTCATCGCGACCACTGAGCAAATGATTGCTTAGCCGTAGGGGACGATTCAACACCGAACTACCTGCAGAAACAGAAAGGCGAGAGCCGCAACTCTCGCCTTTTCCTCTATCCTACTTTCTTATTTGCCTTATGCCGGTGCAGGATTGCCACCAGTAATCGGAGGCAGAATTGGAGTCAACGGCTTGGCGGTTGGCTCTTTTAGCTGAGGTCGATCCTGGTTGTCGGAGTCTGACACAGGCTGCTGTTCATCGAGTGGCAATCCCGCGACTATCCGGCGTATTTCAACAGCATCAAGCGACTCGCGCTCAAGCAGGCATTCCGCTAACCGAATCATCACATCGCGCTCGCCCTCGATAATATCTCGGGCGCGCTGATACTGCGCAGTGACGATTTGTTTTACTTGCTGATCTATCTTGATCGCAGTGTCCTCTGAGAAGTCACGATGTTGAGCGATTTCGCGTCCCAGGAAAATCTGCTCTTCCTTTTTGCCGAAGGTAAGCGGACCCATCTCAGACATGCCGTATTCGCAAACCATCGCCCGTGCCAGTTCCGTTGCGCGCTCGATGTCATTCGACGCGCCGGTGGTAATGCTGCCCAGGAAAGTCTCTTCGGCGATGCGGCCACCCATCAAAATCGCAATCTGGCCCAGCAGGTACTCTTCACTGTAATTGTGACGGTCTCCCTCCGGAAGTTGTTGTGTAAGACCAAGCGCCATCCCACGCGGGATGATTGTCACTTTGTGCACCGGATCGGCATTCGGAACCTTTAAGCCGACGAGTGTGTGACCCGCTTCGTGATACGCGGTAACACGCTTCTCTTCATTTGAGATCACCATGCTCTTACGTTCGGCGCCCATAAGAACTTTGTCCTTAGCGAGCTCGAAATCGGACATGGCAACCAACTTCTTGTTATAGCGCGCGGCATTCAATGCCGCTTCATTCACCAGGTTCGCGAGGTCAGCTCCAGTGAATCCTGGAGTACCGCGAGCAATTACGCTGATGTCGACATCCTCGCCCAGAGGGATCTTCCGAGTGTGGACCTTGAGAATGCCCTCACGACCCCGGACGTCTGGCCGCGAAACTACCACGCGTCGATCAAATCGGCCCGGTCGAAGTAGAGCGGGATCGAGAACGTCGGGTCGGTTCGTTGATGCGATTAAAATAACGCCGTCATTCGATTCGAATCCGTCCATCTCTACGAGGAGCTGGTTTAACGTCTGTTCGCGCTCATCATGACCACCGCCAAGACCGGCGCCTCGATGGCGTCCAACTGCGTCAATCTCATCGATGAAGATAATGCAGGGAGCATTCTTTTTGCCCTGCTCAAACAGATCCCTTACGCGCGAGGCGCCAACGCCTACGAACATCTCGACAAAATCAGAACCAGAAATTGAGAAGAACGGTACGTTCGCTTCGCCGGCAATCGCGCGTGCGAGCAGAGTCTTACCGGTTCCCGGAGGACCCATCATTAAAACGCCCTTGGGAATGCGGCCGCCGAGCTTCTGAAACTTTTGGGGCTCTTTAAGGAATTCGATAATCTCTTGAAGTTCTTCTTTGGCTTCCTCAACGCCCGCAACATCCTTAAAAGTGACGCGCTTCTGTTGGTTGTTCAGCAGCTTCGCACGCGACTTTCCAAAGCTAAGAGCCTTATTCCCGCCAGACTGCATCTGCCGCAGCATGAATATCCAGATTCCTATAATAAACAGGAGCGGTGCCCAGGTTATGAGCATCGGCCAGAAATAGTTGCTGTTACCTGATTCATCCTCAAACTTCTCAACTCGTGTTTTACCGTTAACCGTTTCGTTGGCCTTCTTGAATAAGTCGGCCTTCATTTGCTCGTTGGTGAGCTGAACGCGAAATTCCTGACCACGCGTGTCAAGAGCGACGGTCTCATTTTGTTTGACCGTCAAATGTTTTATTTCGCTGTTCTCCATTTTCCCGTAAAGAGTGGTTAAATCGATCGCCGTCGTGTTTTTGCCGGTCGGATTTACCAGTTTGTAAAGCAGCAGGGCTCCGGCCACGATTAGCAACCAGAAAATAATTTGTCTAGCAGTCGAACTCAGTGTCATTAAAGCCTCCGACGCCGATCATAACCCAGATGGGCGTCCTTTGTCTTTCCCCCAACCGAAGTAACAGCGCTCCGCGAAACTCTTTGTAACGTACGTTCCGTAAGCGAGCCTTGGATGCGCACTTGCGGGGAGCAGGTTGTGCTACCGCACTTGCACGTGCGCTGAGGTCGAAGCGCTCACTCTAAACGGTTGGCTCTCCACGCTATCAAAAAAGCGAAACCGCCGTCCTTTTGAATCCGGCGGTACCACGTTGGATTCTAGAGATTAAGAGGGGCTTTTTCAACCCTTTTTGCCGTTCAGCGAGGAACCTAGTTCCAACCATCCTTGCCTCCTCAAAACCCTCCCACCATTCGGCAATTCTGCGACGCGCCCGCCCTTTTTGCCCTCAATTAACCTGTCCACGGCGAGCAAATGAACCATTTCCAACCGTTTTCGGTCTCCCCGCCCTTGAGAAATCCATTCTCTCAGGGCCCTCCGCCTGACAGCCGGGGAAGCAGCCGCGAGGACATCTACGTTAAGACGGTTCGGATTGTTTGACCTTTTGCCTGATGTAGGGGCCCTCGCGAGACTCAAAAGCCTTGTGGCTTCGTCCGTCAATGCCATGGCGTCTTCCCGTAACAAAGTCGCTGTGCGAGAAAGAGCTTCGACGATCTTATTGTTAAAAGAGGACATCAGCGGCAGGAGTTGTTTCCGTACCCTGACCCGCGAGTATTTTTCGTCTTGATTCATCTCATCGACAAGAAACTCGATCCCTCGTAACTGACAGTAGTTCTCGGTATCGTGACGCCGAGCCCAGGAGAGCATCGGGCGGGCCAAGCGAATGTCACTGTTCGGGGCGATCGCGCGAATTGACTCAATGCCGCATAGCCCCTCGGCAGCACTTCCTCGCAGCAGCCGCATGAGGATAGTTTCGGCCTGATCGTCCAGGGTGTGAGCAGTGGCAACCAGCTGAGAATGCGTTTCTTTGGCAGTTTTCATGAGAAATTCGTACCTTGCGGTCCGACCAGCTTGTTCGAGGTTGTCACCACTTGTGGCCGATCGTTTCTTGATGTCAGTACGACGCTTTACGAAGTTATGACCTAGTCGGTTGGCCAAGTTCCCAACCCACAAAGCATCTTGGCGGCTGATAGTTCGTAAACCGTGATCCAGGTGAGCGACCGTTAAAGTCAATGAGAACTTTCCGGCTCCAACTAGTTCGTCGATCGCCAGCAGCAAGGCAACCGAATCAGCTCCGCCCGAAGTCGCAACGACGATGTGAGCGTCGCGGCAGGGGAGTCCCAGAGAAACCCAGGCGTGTAGAAGTCGTCTGGCGAAGCCGGAGATCCTTGGTCTAAGAGACTCTCGTTGGGTTCGTCCTTTGCTCATATAACTGGATTGTCAGCCGCAGGGAGAAACGGCGTCAACTTGAGCACCAAAGCAGTATGGGCAAGAAACGATTGCACTAGAACGCTCGATTCTCGCCATAATCGCTGCTTGACATCAAACCTCTGTAACCAGTCTAATCTTAGGCATCCAAATTGACCCATAAAAGCTCTAAGACCTTTCTCCCGCAATTTAGCTTATGAGGAATATATGAAATTTCGAAAATTATTGTGTGCCCTGATAATTGCTCTGTTCACGCTGCAAGCCGCTCCCGTTTTCGCGCTCGACGAAGGCATGTGGCCATTCAACAACGTGCCTC
Source organism: Pyrinomonadaceae bacterium (assembly GCA_035697925.1). Taxonomy (GTDB): domain Bacteria; phylum Acidobacteriota; class Blastocatellia; order Pyrinomonadales; family Pyrinomonadaceae; genus PSRF01. The sequence continues at coordinate 2,322 of DASSCG010000133.1, read as the reverse complement.
GCGCGGAAATCAAACGAAAGTACGGATTTGAAGTTACCGACGAATGGCTCAAGAAGGCCCAGCTAGCATCGGTGCGCTTTAATAATGGCGGCTCGGGTTCGTTTGTTTCACCGAACGGTTTGGTGCTAACCAACTACCACATTGTAGAAGACATCGTGGGCGAACTCAGCTCGTCGGAAAAAGACTATGCCAAGGAAGGCTTCGTCGCTCGCACTCAAGCTGACGAACTAAAGGCTCCCAGCCTGGAACTAAATGTTTTGGAGAGTATTGAGGACGTTACAACCAGGATAAATGATGCTGTAAAGCCCGGGATGAGCGCCGCTGAAGCAAACACAGCGCGACGCGCCCAAATTTCTGCCATCGAATCCGAGTCTTCCCAAGCAACCGGGTTAAGAAGCGACGTAGTAACGCTTTACCAGGGCGGTCAGTACAGTCTCTATCGATACAAAAAGTACACCGACGTCAGGCTCGTGTTCGTGCCTGAGTTTCAATCCGCCTTTTTTGGCGGCGATCCTGACAACTTCAATTTTCCCCGGTACAACCTCGATATGGCTTTGGTTCGAGTCTATGAAAACGATCAGCCGGTAAAAGTAACTAACTATTTTAAATGGTCGAAAGCCGGAGCGAAGGCGGGAGATTTGGTTTTTGTTACGGGACACCCGGGGTCAACTTCGAGACTCAACACGGTGGCTCACTTGCAGTCGTTGCGTGACGTGAGCATTCCCCTCGTGCTCCAGATGCTTGAAACACGCCGAGATATGCTCAAGAAGTACATGGCCCAGGGTGAGGAGCAGACTCGTCTAGCGCAGAATGAACTGAACAGCATTGAAAACTCGATCAAAGTCTATAAAGGCCAGGTCGCCGGGCTCCAAGACAAGAGTCTGATGGCCAAGAAACTAAAAGCCGAGGAAGCGCTTCGAGCCTCAATCAATGGGGACGCGCGCAGGAAGCAGGAATATGGTGATGCTTGGGATGCAATAGCGAAGGCCCACAAAGATTACGCGAGTTATGCCCGCGAACGTCGCTTCATTGATCTGGCTGCCGCCTTTAACACTGTGCTGTTTAATTATGCACGCACCTTGGTTCGAATGGCTGATGAGAGCGCGAAGCCCAACGCCGAGCGGTTGCCGGAGTTCACGGATGCACGAAGAGCATCCTTGGAACTGTCACTCTATTCCACCGCTCCGATTCACGAAGATTTCGAGAAACTAAAGCTGGCGAATTCGCTCGAATTTATGCAGAGCGTTTATGGTCCAACTCATCCATTGGTTCAAAAAGTGCTCAAGGGCAAAACGCCCGAGGCGCGCGCCGACGAATTAATCGACGGAACGAAGTTGAAGGATCCCGAATTCAGGAAGCAACTTGCTACCGGTGGTCGCAAGGCGCTTGATGAATCGAAAGACCCGATGATTGAGTTAGCGCAAAGCATCGATAAGGAAGCGCGCGAGACACGCAAGCGCTATGAAGATGAAGTGCTCAGCGTGGAGCGAACCAGCTACGGAAAGATTGCCAGGGCCTTGTTCGAGACCGAGGGAACTAAGCTTTATCCTGACGCCACTTTCACTCTGCGACTCTCTTACGGAGCAGTCAAAGGCTATCGCGAAAATGGAAAGTTAGTCGCGCCGTTCACAACTTTGGGTGGACTCTACACGCGTGCTGCAAAGTTCAAACACAAGTTTCCATATGTCTTGCCGCCGCGGTGGACTGAACGAAAGACCGCGATTAATTTGAAGACGCCATTCAACTTCGTTTCAACCAACGACATCATTGGTGGTAACAGCGGTTCGCCGACAATTAACACAAAAGGGGAACTCGTTGGGTTGATCTTCGACGGTAACATCCAGTCGCTGGTCGGTAACTTTGACTACGATGAATCGGTTAATCGTTCAATTTCGGTGGACGTCCGCGGCATGTGGGAAGCCTTGCGTAAAGTTTTTCAAGCTGATCAAATAGTTGACGAGCTTACTAAAGCTTAAAGCTACCCGAAGTTAAAAGCTTTAAAGTCCAACGCTGGTTATCCATGCGTTGGACTTTTTTGTTTAAGTCTCTTCCAGAAGCTTCTGGTCAAGAGTCAGACGGCCTATTGGCAGCTCGGGCGATTTTTGTGCGGGAGTTCAGCCCGGTTTGGGTCCCCGGCACGGGTACCGAGACCAGAAGGCTTGCCTCCCCATGTGCCATTCGTTTACCCTATTGCCATCGTTTCTGGCCCCTCATCTCACCAACCTAAAACTTCTGAACAGCGGAATTCTATAGTTTGGATTCCCGGTCTTGAGGTGGATTAATGACTCCAGCAACGGCACTGGCCTCTCCCAAAATCCTCGT
>DASSCG010000132.1:0-6886 GCA_035697925.1 Pyrinomonadaceae bacterium | reverse complement strand
GCGCTATCTTGAAATCTCCTGGCACTTGAACCCGCATTGCGTACTGGAGGGTTGTGTCGCCATCAAAATAATCAAGAAAGAACACGGTGCGTTGATCGCGAAACTCCCTTGAGCTGTACCAATCGCTCCAGCCATTGCCGCTCTCGTAATCGAGATTGAGATTGCCGACGTTCTCGACCTGTTCTGCGCCGGCTGGAATCGGATCTTCGATCATTATGTGACGGGCTTTCGCTCCGTTAAGCCGAAGTCGAACTACAAGCAAGTCGCCGGAATGAATTTCGCCGGTCAGTGGCTCAAGCGCCCATTTAAGTTTGTATCCGTCCTCTACGACTCGCAGGCGCAAATACTCGCGAGTAAGGTTCAAATCCGAGGATCCGCGCGCTGACACCTCGTCATCGCCAGTGTGATAGTCAATTGAAGCAGAGAAATAGAGCATTCCCACTCCACGCTTAACGACCCTGATTTGATTGCTCGACGAGACCTCGTTTGCTTTGCGATTGATTACCAGGGTCTTCGCAGCTGTCGCGGCGGCGAATTGTTCTGCTAGCACAGTTTCACCGTTGAGGTAGACCTCCAGTTCGTAACCAGGCGAAAGTTCGCGACTCACTTTCAGGTAGTCAATAAGACCAAAGATCGCGAAGGCGGTGTCTTTAGTCGAATTCCAGTAATAGCTATTGGGACGCTGCGTGACCAACCATCGCGCAGCTCGTGGCAGGAGCGGACTTTGAGGCTTGATCCGGGCAAGGGCCTTCAATGAAAGGGCTGTTGCTTCGGTATCATTCTGTTCGACAAAATCCAACATTTCCTTGCGTCGGGATTGCCAATGAACGGTAACACCGTCGTCGTTGGCGGCGCGTTCGATCTCGGCTGCCACTTCATGCGCGCGTTTTCCGTCCTTGCGTTCGATTAACGTGAGCGCCAACAACGCGCGGCCATAAGGTTGCAAACTGCTTCTTTCACCGAAGATCCGGTTGACGAAAGTGTCCGCCACACCGCCTGTCTCCCCGAGGGCGTAGATCATGAATGCGCGTGTTTCGACATCGATGGTTGTCCCTGAATCCGTCTTTCCGGTTTCGAGCATTGTTTGCAGCCTCTCTCGCCCTCTCTCCACGCGGCTGTCATCGATTTGATAACCAGCGTGTTTCGCCAGCGTTAGCCCATCAACAACGTAAGCTGTCATGAATGGATCGCTTTCATCATTCTTCCACCAACCCCATCCGCCATCGTCGTGTTGAAAGGCATACAGACGATCGAGTCCGCGGCGAACTTTTTTCTCCAAATCGTTGGAACCTCGAATTGATGATGTCTTCACTTCCTTCAACGCGTGGGTAACGACAACGTTGGGAAGGAAGCTGGACATGGTTTGCTCGGTGCAGCCATATGGATACGTAGTGAGATAGTCGAGCGCTCCGAAGAGTGTACCCGCCACGGATGGTGCCAACTCGATGCGTAACTTGCGTGCGCGGGAATCGGCATTGGCCGGCAGGTCGAGCACGAATGTCTTATCTGCGTTTGTGTCACTGGTCGTCCAGGTTTCGTTTTTGACCTCATGCAGACCGCGCGGCACAACCTCCAAAGGCAGCTCAACTGCATCAGATTCCGTATTAGTTAATGCCTTAGCCAGAAGTTTGATCTGGCCCACGTTGGGTGCGGAGACTTGCCAGTCAATTCGATGCTCACCTTGCCTCTTAATCGTTACAGTCTGATTCGCTGGACTGAGGAGTTGAGCGCCTTCCACAGCAATTGAGATTTGAGTTGCTTTGTCAGCGTTGAGATAGTTGTGAACGATTCCTGAGAGGGTAACCGTATCGCCCTGGGTTACAAATCTGGGCGTCTCCAAACGAACGATCACATCCTTACGCGACAAGACCTTGTATTTGGTCGCGCCCACTTTTGTATCCGATGTTATGCCGCGGGCCGTTGCTCTCCATGTTGTAAGGTTGTCAGGCAGGCGAACTTTTACCGTCGCACGCCCGTCAGGTCCGGTGAGAACTCCCGGCTGCCAGAACGCTGTATCTTTGAAATTCTTCCTTATCACCGGCTGTACGAGATCGCCATCATTTTTAAAATCGGCAAGCTCAAAGGCAGGTTTGTTCCGGGCGAGTTCAAGCGGCTTTTCGCCGGCATAGCCGGTAAAGCCATACGAGATAGAAAGATGGGTTTCAACGCTCTTGTAGCGCAATCCATAAAACTCGCGGTGTATGTTCCCCGAATAATCCGGCGTGACGCTGTAGATCGCTTCATCAACCACGCCCAGGCTCACTTCTGTGTCGGGGACAGGCGCGCCGTCGGCCGTGCGAGCTAGAATCGTGTATGAGGCAGTTTCGCGAGGCTTGTATTCCTGCTTGTTTGAAATGATCTCAAGATTCAACATCTTGTCGCGTGCCGGCACTAGTAGGCGCTGATCATTCGTATACATGTCCCCGTCCTGAACGTAGGTCACATTGAGAAACACGTTAGGCGCATAACTGGCTTCAATCGGCACGTCCAGAATGATCGACTTGCCCGGAGCACTAACGTGACGCGCGGAAAGAACTGTTGACAGCTCTGTGCTGACGAGTAAGTGCGCGTTCTCGGTTGGAAGAATCGCTAAGACGCGAGCTGTTTCGCCGGGACGGTAGGACTTTTTGTCTGGGACCAACTTGATGGAACCGTGATCGGTATTGTAATAAGCCGAGTCAGTCCAGGGATACTGTCGATCGGTTACCCAAAGATAGCCTCCAACTGAAGTAATCTGCTTTCCACCCTCGTTGACAATTGTTTTGATGATGAGATTACCGGCTTCTGAAGTCTGGTAGTTGTAAATAGCTGTTCCATGCACATCGGTTTCCAGCGCAGCGGATTCAACCTCACGCTCGTTCATTTCATGGTCTGTGTACGAATAACCGGTATCGGTTTTCTTTTCGATCCGAGTCCAGGTCCGTTGGATAAAACGCAAGAGGATCTTTGCCGCGACTGGTCGTCCTTCGTAATCCGTAGTGTTGACTCTAATCTTTGCGATATCACCTTTGTTGTAAACGAAACGTTCAGTCGTGGCATGTGCGACCGTACTACCTCGAGTCGCCACGAAGCTTGCGCCGCCATTTAAAGTTCGTCGCGAGGAATCGGTTACCTGCGCGTCAAGCCTATAGCTGTAGTCCCACGGGTCGTTTTCGTCGACTTCCGGAATTTGAAATTCCACATTCAGTTGTCCGCGAGTATCGAGCTTTCCGTCTCCTTCGAGGACCATGTCGTTTCCGTAACCGTAATAGTCAGAGTACTCGTCATCACTTTCTGTGTTGTCGCTCGTTTCATCTGCATCGCCTCCATATCCCCAGGCGTAATAGCGAGACCGATAAACGTAATATTTCACGTCAGCATTCGTGACTGGGGATCCGAAGAAATACCGAGCACTAACTGAGAACTGCATCTTCTCGCCCGCATTGATATATTTCTTGGGCGTGGAAACGCTCACCTTGTATTCGGGTTTCTTATATTCTGCGACCTCGAAACTGCCGGTTGATGTTCCCGCGTCCGTCTCAGCCACAATTTGATAAGTTCCGAGGGGCGCTTCCTCAGAGATTTCCATTTCTCCATTGAACGTACCGCGCGAGGAGAGCGTGAGTTCCTTTGCGAATACACGGGCGTTGTTTGGGTCATCTATCCCAATGTTGACTGTGCGACCGCTCAGGGGCTGGTAATTTCCGCGCTCATCCATTGAGCGCAGGATGCCTTTGAAATAAACCTTGTGTGTGGGCCGGTAGACGGGCCGGTCAGTGTAGATATATCCCTTAAGGTGGTTGTCATCTTCATCCTGGTAACCACCGAAGTAGTAGGACTGCAGATCGGAGATTGCGAAGTTGTCTTTTTGATTAGCCAGGATGAGAAAAGATTTGGTTCGCGCATCATCAGTAGCTGGATCAACTTCCGCCTCAGCAGAATTAAGGAGCTTTTTGTCAATACTGGTTTGGAGAATTCCCTGCGGGTCAGTAACTCCGCCTGCTACTGCCTTGCGATCTTTAATTATTTGAATTTCGGCATTAGGACGGGGCTCTCCTGTCTTTCGATCCACCGTGTAAATAAGCATCTGACCTTCGCTCGTCGTCTTATCGACCATGGTCAAATCAGTCACGACTACAACGGTGTACGCCCTGAGGTCGCCACCCACAGCTTCCACCAGGTAAACACCCGGCTCCCTTTTGCCCAGGGGAATCATTCGGCGGTCATACTGATCTTCGAGCGGGGAAAGAGGTTCGTGCCAGCTACTCACTAATTGATCTGGATTCAAAAGGGGCACTCGGGCGTAATCCGCCACATTGAGGGGTCTCCGTCCGGCTACTTCTTCAGCACGAAACTTCTGGTTAAACGTCTTCCTGGAAGCGTGCTGAAGTTGGCTTCGCACATAAGACTTGACGCCTGCGGTAGCCCAACGTTTTACCGCTCGCAGTCGTTCAAGGACTGAGGGACTCCGGCGCACAGAGCCGGCAAACTCTTCTTCTTCCCGGTCCCCCATTTGATGAGGATTTTCAAGTTGGGTGAAAAACCTCAGTGGATCCTTAACGCGGTAGACTCGAAAATCGAGTTTGTCGATTCCCTGATAATCGATCCAGAGTCGTGCTCGCTCGGAGCTGCCGTAGGTGCGGTTTGTGGAAAGCGAGAAGAAGGGCTTGCCGGAGACTGATGCCGGCGGAGCGACATATGGAGTGGGCTCAACATTTGTTCCCCGGGCTCGAGAACGGAAAGTAGCGATCGTCAACACACCCGCAATCACTGTCAGGTAGATGATCACTCCTGTGAGCACACGATAGGAACGAGAGTTCAATTCAAACACGATTAGCCTCCGAGCTATTCAAGAATTTTGAGTCGATAGAACCCAAGAAAATTCGGGTTGCTTTCCACTGGACGCCAGCGCTTGTTTGGGTGTTGGTCCAGGACCGAAAGTTCAACCTTCTTCACCATGCCTTCATCAACGGCTGATGCGCCGGTGTGGTAAACCACCCAGTCTCGCCCCTTCCCAAAGTCGAAATCAGATTCCCCCACGAAAATCATGACGTGGTAAGGAAACTTCTGGACCCAGGGCTGGTGGTAAAAAAGTAAGTCGCCTGGTTGGGCTTGCTGGCGATCGCGACTAATGAACCGGCTGTTGAAATTCTTTAGTGTGCGTGCATCAGCAAATTCGGCGAATTTTCCTTCCGCTAGATCCGAGGCCTTATAAGATCCAAAGTCAGTGCGGAAAAATTTCTCTCCCAAAGGACTTCGATCGAGGTAATTCGCCGACACATCGGTTGCGAGGTCTTCGTAGCCTGGTCCCATCTTTTGCAGCCATGCTCGATCGTGACGGCGCAAGGCCTCGCGCCAGGCAAATCGGACCAGTCCGGCGCAATCTCGTTGTTCGCTGTTCCACTGGTCGCTAATTCGATAGAACTGCATTTCAGCAATACGGCTGAATGCCCGCTTAAACGTCTCCCGATCGTGGAAGGAAACGAGTTCCGCCGCGTCGGGAATTCCGTCCCTGTCGCTGTCTACTGAAAGTGCGGTGGATGGAGGTCGCGGCCCGGGTGAGTCGGACCGCGATACAGACGGGCTTATTGGAAGACGTTTGCCGAGACTATTGCTTCGAGTTCGGCCGGCCGAGAGATAGAAAGCAAGGCATGCGACCGAAAGCCAGAGTGGCAACACAAGACGAAACCGTAGTTTTTTGGCAACCGTCCACATCGATTCGCATTATTTAAAAATGCGAATGGTCCGACGAGGCGGAAGCAAACAGTATCGAGACAGGTTAACCTCTTCTGGCACCTGCGATTGCCACTGCCGGTGTTTCTGTGGGTAACCACAGTTCGACCGTCTCCCGGTTTCAAGCGAGTTGTGGGCGAACTAATTAGCCGGTCACATTGCAACACGGCTATCGTTTTGGATTTCATTCACCAGAACCGAACCAAACCGCCACAGACGCTTGACTCGGGAGGCAGTCCCAAAAGATGAGGACCTGGCGGTTACGTAAGTGTTAACCAACTCAGAAAAAGAGTGTTGCAAAATCCAGCAACGGCAGTTAGATTGTCGCGAGCCAATCATACATAGGTGGAAGACGCCCTTACGTTTTTCGGGTGCCGCTGCCTTTATATTTTCGTTGGAGGTAGAAAAAGTGCCGACAGGAACTTGCCCGGAATGCGACGCAGACGTCCATGTCGATATGGACACGGATAAGGGCGAAACAGTCTCGTGTGAAGAATGTGGAGCTGCTCTCGAGGTAGTGGGCCTCGATCCAGTCGAGTTGGACATTGTGGAAGAAGAAGATTTGGACGACGACGAAGACGAAGACGATTTTTAAGGGGCACAGACTTCAGTCTGTGGTCCCAAGCAACACAGTCTAAAGTCTGTGCTACTTTCCCGCAGCCTGGTAGCCAGGCCGACTTTGCCTGATCGAGAGGCCTGGTGGTCCTTCAACCTTAAGTGAATGAAATTGCCCATCCCGCCGCTTCTCTGCCGCAGGGTAAAACGCTAAAACGTACGCAGAAGTAACTTCCTCAGCCAACGCTCGAAACAACGGAGCGTAGTCCTTCTCATTAGCGTAAACGCTTCGACCCCCGGTCAACTCAGACAATCCGCTCACATCCAAAGGTGTCGGTAAAGGCGTCTGTGTGGAAGCTGTCATCACTCTGGAGTACGAAGGCAGTGTGACGACGTAGACACTGACGTCGGCTGCGTTGGCCCGCTCAATTACTGTTTGGGGACTAACCGTGTCACCAACCGGAAAGCCGTCAGTTACTACAAGGACTGCCCTTTTCATCAAACGTCGATCACGGGTGCGAGGGGACTGACGGACGATTAAACGAATAGCATCGTCGACCGCGTCATAGGTATGGGTTGAAAGACCGTTTGGCTCGCGCGCGAGTTTTTCGAATGCGCG
>DASSCG010000131.1:0-3644 GCA_035697925.1 Pyrinomonadaceae bacterium | reverse complement strand
GAGGGCGACTTGCGCCGGAGGCGAACCTACCAAAATAAACTTCCCCCTTCCAGGCACTCATGGAGTCAACGCCAGAATGAGCTTCTTCGACCTTCCTCCCATCATCGAGCGAATGCTGCTGCTTTCCGACCGGATCAGCGACCTCAACTTCTCAGTCGGCCAACTTCCGCAAGTGGAGATCAATGGAAAGCTGACGCCTGTACAGCCGCTGGGGATGCAAAAACTTACACCCTATCAAACCGAAATCATTGCGATGACGCTGATGAATGGAAACCCTGACGCCGCGGAGCGTCTAGCTCAAACGGGTACGGCTGATCTCAGTTATTCGCTGCCATCTCGCGCACGATTTCGTGTCAACATCTTTCAGCAACGGGGCGTGTATTCCATCGTGATGCGGGTTATCCCGACTGATATTCCGACCCTAAAGTCCTTGGGGCTCCCTGAGCATCTTGAGGAGATAGCCAACCTTAGAAACGGTTTAGTGCTCGTAACAGGTCCCACCGGATCGGGAAAGAGTTCAACTCAAGCGGCAATCATCGACATGATCAACGAGAAGAAGCATTACCACGTTGTCACTATCGAAGATCCCATTGAGTATTTGCACATACACAAAAACTCTACCATCAACCAACGCGAGGTCGGATATGACACCAGGGACTTTCCTTCGGCGTTGCGCGCGACCTTACGCCAGGCACCCAAGGTGATTCTAATTGGTGAAATGCGGGACTTTGAGACGACCGAAATCGCGCTCGAAGCCGCCGAAACCGGCCACTTGGTCTTATCGACCTTGCACACCATCGACGCCTCAAAGACTGTCGACAGAATCATTGGCCTGTACCCTAAGAACGAGGAGCCAGTTATTCGGACAAGGCTGGCGCAAACATTCCGCTACATCATTTCGCAAAGACTAATACCCCGGGCAGACGGCAGGGGACGCATTGCAATCGCGGAAATTTTAAGATCAAGCCCGCGCACGAGAGAGTACATTGAATCCGGAGAAGCTGACGGCAAGTCCCTGTTGGACGCAATGCGCGATGGCAAGCTTGACGGTATGCAGGATTTCGATTCTGTGATTGTTGAGTTAATCGAGTCTCGGGTTATTTCACTGGAAGATGGCCTCACATTCGCTACCAATCAGAACAACATGCTCCTCTCGCTCAAAGGGCTTACTGCAGCCCAGGATTTCGTGCGCCGTGACGGAAGCCCTATGCCAGTTGGTGCCTTGACCGAGGCAGGGTCAATGCTCGGCTTAATCGAATAGCGGTTAGATAACACGCCATGATTGTCAATTGTCCAAAGTGCTCGTCGCAAATTCCGGTCGACGGACCCGATTCTCAAAGGCCTAAAAGTATTCGTTGTCCAAAGTGCAACGTTACTCTTAACGCTGTGACTGTTAGCCCGGCATCAGAGAAGAGTGCGCTAACGGTTGGTCAATCACCCTCAACAGAGCGCCGGCGGTTCAAAGCGCGGGTTCCTGCACCTCTCTTCGAATTGGAGAAGACCGAGGCACCTGAAACCCTCGGACCAGTATCGCCCACAGAGGACGTGAGCCAATTGCTAGCCAAGCTCCTGCAGCAGAATGCCAGCAACCAGTTACCACCCAGTTCCCGGCCAGCCTGGAACCCACGCAAGGCCTTGGTCTGTACCAGTGAAGTTTATCGAGAAGCAATTGCTCGACACCTTACCAAAAATGGCTATTACGTATTCGTGGCGCAGGATACCGCCCAGGCGATAGATCGCATGCGCGAAAACCAATTAGAGGTTGTATTACTGGATCAGGACTTCGACGCGGCCGAACAAGGTGCTGCCTTCGTCACTCGAGAAGTGAATGTCCTACGGCCAGCGCAACGGAGAAGGGTTTTCTTTGTTCTTCTGTCACAAGTTCAACGAACGATGGATGCTCACGCAGCCTTTTTGCACAATGTGAATGCCATCGTAAATTTTAAAGAGATAGACGATCTGTTTGGCATACTTGAGCACGCTTTGCGCGATTACAACGAGTTGTATAAGGAGTTCAACCAGGCATTGAGGCTTGCTGCTCTTTAACTAGCCTGAGAGAGAGATCATCCATCGAAGGGGGGCCTAAACGGCCCCTTTCTCTTTTGTGTGAGTGTGGCGCTGTCCCTATCGTTAGGCTGTCGGAGAATTCTGTAATTTGTTAAGCTTAACGAACCGGAAACCAAAACTCTGTCATCTCTGCAAAGGAAATACTTGAATGGCAGTACAAATACCCGTCGAAACTTCTCCTAGATCCGCCGCCACAATTGCAGTTCATGGGGGAGAGCGACCCGAAGAACAACCCTTCGGCGCAGTCGTCTCGCCTGTGTTTCACTCTTCGACTTTCAGCTTTCAGACTTTCGATGAGATGCGACGTTACGCTCGTGGCGAGCTGGGAGAGGCTTATTTTTACTCACGCTACGCTAATCCGACTGTAGCTGAAGTCGAGCGGAAAATCGCGGAGCTCGAAGGTGCCGAGGCATGTGTCGTGACGGCGTCGGGGTCATCCGCCACTTTTTGCACATTAGCGGCCATCTGCGAAGCGGGCGATGAAGTGGTCGCATACGACTCGATCTATGGCGGCACGGTTAAGATATTAACCAAGCTTCTTAGAAAGTTTGGGATAACCGGACGCTTTATCGCCGAGTCTGACATGAGCAACCTGGTGCAAGTCGCCAGTGACCGTACGCGAGTTTTCTGGTGCGAGACGCCGGCAAATCCAATTAATCGAATTGTTAATTTGAGGCAGGTAGCCGAGGCCTCGCGGAAGGCCGCTTTCCTTTCGATAGTTGACAATACTTTCGCGACGCCGATCCTCCAGAAACCAATCAGCCACGGAATCGATGCTGTCATGCACAGCGCGACAAAGTATTTGGGCGGACATTCGGACTTGACGGCCGGTGCAGTTGCCGGCTCCCGGGATTTTATTGATCGAGTGAGGCAGATTGCAGTGTTGGTGGGTGCCACTCTGGATCCTGCAGCTGCCTATCTGCTGGCACGCGGAATTAGAACATTGGATCTTCGCGTCCGCGCATCCTCAGAAAACGCCTTGAGCCTCGCTCATGCGCTTCAGAAGCACGGAAAGGTGGCACGAGTCTACTACCCGGGCTTGGAAGACGATCCGGGACATGAACTAGCAAAGCAACAAATGCGCGATGGCTTCGGTGGGATAGTGGCAATCGATCTAGTTGGAGGCGAGCCTGAGGCTGAAAAGCTGTTCAATTCGTTTCGGCTCATTCGCACTGCTCCTTCGCTGGGCGGAGTAGAAACGTTGGTAAGTTATCCGCTTTATTCATCACATTCGGGATTTTCAGAGGAAAGGTTGCGCGCGGCCGGAGTATCGGCCTCGACTGTCCGTTTTGCTGTGGGTATAGAGTCCGCCGATGACATCATCGCTGATATTACTCAGGCACTAAACAAGATTTAAGGCACCTAATGGCCCTGGCTGAATCAACAGCAACCGTGGCGAGACAGGCAACTCCCCACGCTCATAAGCACGGGCACGCTTCAGACAGTCGTCGGAGACTGAGCGTTGTTTTAGCGCTGACGGCCATCTACATGATTGCTGAAGTTGTCGGTGGTTGGTGGACAGGATCTCTGGCGCTGCTGGCAGATGCCGGTCACATGTTGACCGATGTGGCTGCTCT
>DASSCG010000130.1:0-2498 GCA_035697925.1 Pyrinomonadaceae bacterium | reverse complement strand
ACTTGCATCTCAACACTAGTGTCTCAGCCTTGATGGAACTCTTTAACGAACTGAACGAATTTGATGTGACGCCAGCCAACGCTTCGGGGGCCGATGTGTTTGTGGTTCGCGAAGCTTTGGAAAGTCTGACTGTGATGCTGGCACCCTTTAGCCCGCATGTAGCGGAAGAGTTGTGGGAGCAGTTAGGCCACACAGGAGGTCTAATTCCGAGGGTGGGTGAGAGTGCTAGATGGCCAAAAGTGAATCAGCAACTCGCCCGTAAGGCGGAGTTGGAAATTCCTGTTCAGGTAAACGGCAAACTACGTTCGCGGCTGGTTGCATCGCCAGAAGTGACGGAAGATGAATTGCGGGCGGCGGCGGTAGCTGATGAGAAGGTGCGTCCCTTCACGGAAGGACGTGAGGTAGTAAAAATCATCGTCGTACCTCAGCGGCTTGTGAATATTGTTGTTCGGTAGCAATTCGGATGAGGATTTCGGATGGAGGATCTCTCGGCTTGAGACCTAAGACGCTGTTCGAAATCCGTATCCAAAACTTGCAAATCAACATCGTATTCCGAAGTTCCGCACAACCCATTGCGACCCGTTGGAAGAGTCAAGTTGCTTGCTGCCTTACAGTTAGTTAGAATCAGCCAGCGCGTTTGAGCCATCTAATCAGGGAAAAGTGTGTCGGATACACGCTAGTTCGACAAGCGCGCTTTCAGTCTCGGTTACGAGAGTCTTTTACATCCGCACTGAGCGCAAAGAGTTATTACCGGCCGCAGCCGCTGCACCTTGTAGTCGAGAGATACCTTACAGAGTCGTTAAATGAAAGAATGTCCAGCCTGTAGGCGTTGCTTTCCCGACGATATCAATCACTGTCCGCAAGACGGCGATGTGACGACTCACTCGTTACTGGGCGAGCCCATCCTTGACGCTCGCTACCAGCTGGAAAAACGTTTGGGGCAGGGAGGTATGGGCGTTGTTTTTCAGGCCCGCCACATTTTTCTTAAAACTGCCCACGCCATCAAAGTCATTCTTCCTGACCTGGTTGGCAACGATCCAATGCTCGTTACGCGTTTCCGGCAGGAGGCACTTGCAGCCGCCGCTATCCGACACCAAAACATCATTGCGGTGACAGACTTTGGCGTTGTTCGCGGAACAATGCCTTTTCTCGTCATGGAGTTTGTCAACGGAAAGTCACTGCAAGACATACTGGCTGAAGAAGGAGCAATGCAGCCGGCGCGCGCACTCGAAATTATCAGTGCGATAGGAGCAGGAGTAGCGGCTGCGCACAAGCAAAATATCGTTCATCGGGATCTGAAACCTCTCAACATCATGATGCAGACCAACGTGCCTGTTGCTGAGGGATTGAAGATCCTTGACTTCGGTCTGGCAAAAATTAAATCAGGAGAATTGCTCGGCTCGTTTGTTCAAGCCAAGACCAGTGGTTTGATGGGGTCACCATTCTATATGGCACCCGAGCAATGGTCTGATGACGAGCCTGATTCGCGTGCCGATATCTATAGCCTGGGGATCATTCTGTATCAGATGCTTTCCGGGGATGTGCCCTTCAAGGGTTCTTCGATCCCTTCGATCATGAAAAAGCATCTGACGCTCCCGCCTGCGAGTTTTCAATCACTTGGTATCCAGGTGCCGCCGCGAATTGAGGCAGTTGTACGGCACGCGCTTGAGAAAGAGGTCGAGGCTAGGATTCCGACTGTCGCGGATTTTCTTGCCGAGCTTCGCGCAGCACTCAACTCATCAGACGCTGCGGTTCCGAAGCGTCGTGAAACCGGCTCGATTGATCCTAACAAGACCCTTATCTCGCCCCTATCACCGACCACAACGCCTCCGGGTGCCAGCGAGACCAAAGGTTCCGAACCGTCGTTTGATTCCATGGCGGGCACGATCAATTCGGCGGTCGTGGACGAAGACGTCAGAGAAGAAATCTCGAAGGCAGCGGAAGCTCAACGTTGGGAACAAGAACAAAAAGATAAGGCGGCGCGCGAGGAATTGGCGCGTGAGGCCGAAGCTCGCCGCAGTATTGAAGCCGAGCGAGTGCGCCAACGAAAAGAGGAAGAAGACCTCGTTGCTGCCGAAAGAGCCCGCCGCGAAGAGCAGGAGAGACTGCACAAGGAACAACTCGATCGGGTTGCTCGCCAGGCAAGTGACCTGGAGGCGCGACTTGCACGCCTGGCCACCAGTGTTCCGCCTCCGTCAACAGTGATCGATCCTGAGGCCACTCAGATAAGTCAGAAGATCAAGCGAGACTCGGTAGGCGACAATAGTTTTTCCGGAGACTCCACCGTCGTAGAAGGAAGCCGCGGGAACGTTATAGAAGTCGCACCCAAGCCAGCAACTAAATTGCTTCTGTTAGCAGCCGCGGCGGTGGTTGCTCTCTTACTCATTGGAGGAGCTGTTGTCGGATATATGTTCCTTAACCCGAACCCAAAACCGGGCCCGAGCCCGACTCCACCAATTAGCAACATTAATGGACCAATAAATAACCCGTCTCCTCAA
>DASSCG010000129.1:0-3008 GCA_035697925.1 Pyrinomonadaceae bacterium | reverse complement strand
GATATTCTGCTTGCGGTTCTCTTATCTCGAGGTTCACCCATTCACCATTTTCAAGCTTGACCCCAAAACCCTTGGAGGCTTGAAGTCTCGGTTCGGGTGGCAGGCTCTCCTGCTCAGTCATGGCCATTGGTCCGGGCGGTGCCTCGCCTTCCTTCCTTACCTCTTGCGCATTAAAGAAACTGAATAGCAACCACATTAAAATGTAGACCGCGAAGGTCATCACGACCAGACCGACTACGAATTTCAGGATCCCGGGCACATTGACATCGCTCATCTCATGAGTGACGTCAGGATTTCTAACGTGAGAAACATCGGGTGTTTCCGTTACATGACCGTGACCATTACCGCTGTGACCAAGCTTTGCCATAATTCACTCGAGCATCGCACTCTTAGAATGCGAACGATATCACCTCGTAAATCTGCTAATACTCCGCGTGCACCGGAGCCTGCGCCTGCGCCAGCACCGAGTCGTACTGCGGATCGTTAATCGGAATCAAGGGCCGCCTACTCAACTGGTAGCAAAAAAGCGCGAACCAAAGACCGCCGACGGCGATTGGCGCCACCACATCCATCCAACTCAAATGAAAACCTTGACTAAACTCTGGCGCAATCATCCACAGCAAATCGATGTAACGCATTAGGAGTATCAGACCAGCCAGTATCGCCAGCTTGCGCGCGTTACGCTTCAGAGATGCCGATAACAACAACAAAAACGGAAAGGCGAAATGAAAGAACACCACGATGACGGCAACTACTCCCCATCCGCCGCGCGTTCTGGGCAAATACCATTGTATTTCTTCGGGCAGATTCCCTGACCAGACGATGAGGAACTGCGAAAAGGCGAAGTAAGCCCAGAGCATCACAAAAGCGAGCATTAGCTTACCGAGATCCTGGAAATGGTTTGGTCTAACGATCCGCGACATTGGCTCGCCGTTCGTCAGAAAAGACATAATCGCGATCACAAACGCCAGCGCACTCAACGCCCATGCTATAGCAAACAAAAGTCCGTAGATTGTTGAGAACCATTCTGGATTGAGAGACATGGCCCAATCTACTGAAGCGAACGTCACGGTTAGAAAGAACAAAAGCAGACCCGGACCGCTTAACATCCGCATGCGCCTGCCTAAGCCGCGATCCGCGGTTCGATCTTGTTCCAGCGACCATTTGTTCAGGAGGAACATGGTTAGGATCCAAATTCCGAAATAGAGCGCAGCTCGTATTGAAAAGAATGGCAGGTTGAGATAGAGACGAGCCTTCTGCTGCAGGGCTGGAGTTTTGGACATCTCTTCAGGATGCGTCCAGGGAAAAATCTGATGCGCGCCAAGAATGATCGGGATAAACAACAAGGCCATCAGTGGCAGAGTTCGTGTGGCGGCCTCCAACACACGACGAGTAACCAAACCCCAACCGCCGCCAGTTAAGTATTGCAGTAGCAGGATTGCCAGGCTGCCAATCGCGATCCCGGCCCAGAAAAGGTACGCCACCAGATACGAATGAAAAAACTGGGCGCGGTTTAGAATCGCTCCTACTGCAAACAGCAAGCTAAACACAACGCCGACTATCAGCGCTCTCTGTTGCCAGCGTCCTACTGTCGTTGGGGTTGAGTAAGCTCCGTTCATGCTAGTTGTGCCCTCCGGAGCTCGGTGTAGCGGCGTGAGCCGGCGAGGGCTGCGGTTGACCCGTTGGCGACTGAGTAGTTTGTTGGCTTAACTGCAACGCTCGAATATAAGCAACAATCGCCCAGCGATCCTCGGCCGGAATCTGCGCCGCGTATGAAGGCATAGCTCCCCATCCATTGGTAATAGCGTCGAAGAAATGTCCGACGGGAGCCTGGCGCAAACTGTCACTGTGAAAGGAGGCTGCCCGTCGAAAACCACGCCTCACGATCATTCCATCGCCATTCCCGGTCATTCCATGGCAGGCCGAACAGAAAATCTCAAAGCGTTCCTTGCCACGTTTGACGAGCTCGGGTGTAACACTTAAGGGAAACTCTTCGACGTCGTCCGGATATGCTGCTGCACCTTGAGCTGCATCTGTGCCGCCTGCAGGTGCGGGTTGAGCACCTGCGGGCGTCGATGTACCGGCCGTGCTCTTTTTGCCCGTAAAGAATTCCTTATCAAGTCTAAGATAACCACGAGGAACTGTTCCCGTGACAGGCGCGCGAGATGACATACCGTCTCGGAAGAATGTGGTTGAACGAAACGGTTTCATACGCGGCTGGTCCTGCATGTCCTGGCGACAACCAACAGTGAAGAGGAGGCAGCAGGCAGGAATTATTATCCAATGCCTGAGCCGGATGCGGAGACGCGCAGACTCGTATAGCCGCAGGAAAAACGAAGATGTGCCTATCTCCGAGTTTCCACGTCTCCGCATCTTCGCGTAGTTGTTCCGCCTATACCTCAACATCCGTAACTTCTTTCGGATCCAGACTATTCAGAAATTGGACCACTTCATCGTGGTCATAGCGGGGATCATTCGCTTCGATTACCAGAAAAAAATGGTCACGAGTCGCGAGCTTGAAATTTGGCGCGTTGAAAACCGGGTGGTATGGCTGCGGCAACTTATTCAACGCCAGCATCCCGAACACCGCTGCAAAGGCAGCGCACAGAATCGTCATCTCGAATGTGATTGGAATGAATGCCGGCCAACTATTAAAGGGTTTGCCGCCAACATTGAGTGGATAGTCAAAGACAGCAAGGTAGTATTGCATTAGAAATCCGACCAAGCCGCCAACAATTCCCCCAATCAAAACAATTACAGGCAATCGAGTGTGATGAAAGCCAATCGCTTCCCACAGCTCCTCGATCGGATAAGGCGAGTAACCGTTGATTCTCCGATATCCGGCTTCATAAGTTCGTCGCGCAGCAGCGACCAGATGATGCGGATTGTCGAACTCCGCCATCACCCCGTACAGAGAAGGCTCGGTTACACGCGGACGCGGTGACGCGGAGATATCCCTATCGTCCAATCCATACGACTCGCTCCTTCCAGGTTTGTCTTTTTCGTCT
>DASSCG010000128.1:0-3375 GCA_035697925.1 Pyrinomonadaceae bacterium | reverse complement strand
AACTCCTCCCGCAGTTGCGGAATCTTCGCCAGCGCGTGTCTTAAGCCGGCCTCGTTGCGGACCATGCCGCACTCATTCCACATCAGCCTCCCGAGCTCTTGATGAAGCGAATCGACCGTTCGTTTTCCCTTGATTCCGAGCAGCCGCTTCACACGAACAGTGATGTCGTTTTCGATGACGGTAAAAGCAGGATGCTCGGTTCCTACATTCTCGAGTTTTGTGGTCGCCAAATAATTGCCGATCGTGTAAGGGATAATGAAATAACCATCGGCAAGCCCTTGCATCAGTGCGCTCGCCCCTAACCGGTTAGCACCGTGGTCCGAGAAATTTGCCTCACCTAAAACGAAGAGCCCTGGGAGCGTGCTCATCAAATTGTAGTCGACCCACAGTCCGCCCATTGTGTAATGCACGGCCGGGTAGATTCGCATCGGAGCCTCGTATGGATTCTCCGCCGTGATGCGCTCATACATCTCAAATAGATTGCCGTACCGTTCATTAATCACCGGGACGCCAACGGTCTTGATGGCGTCCGCGAAATCGAGGTAGACGCCCAACCCGTTCTCACCAACTCCAAAACCTTCGTCGCATACTTCTTTCACTGCGCGCGAGGCCACGTCACGCGGAACGAGATTTCCGAAGCTGGGGTAGCGGCGCTCGAGAAAGTAGTCCCGCTCGCTCGCGGGAATCTGATTCGGCGGCCTCCTGTCTTTCTTTTGCTCCGGAACCCAGATGCGTCCATCGTTGCGTAACGACTCGCTCATCAATGTGAGCTTGGATTGATAGTGGCCCGTGACTGGAATGCAGGTGGGATGTATTTGCGTGAAGCATGGATTCGCAAAGGCAGCGCCTCGCTTGTAAGCGCGCCAAATCGCGGTGGCATTACTGTGCTTCGCGTTGGTAGAGAGATAGAAAACATTTGCGTAGCCGCCGGTTGCCAGAATGACCGCGTCAGCTACGAAAGACTGGATCTTCCCGGTGATTAAATTACGTGTAACTATGCCGCGCGCATGCCCATCGATAACCACCAAGTCGAGCATCTCCGTTCGGGGAAACATTTTGACCTGGCGAGCGTCAATCTGGCGCTCCAGCGCTTGATAAGCGCCGAGTAAGAGCTGCTGTCCGGTTTGCCCGCGCGCATAAAACGTGCGCGATACCTGTGCGCCACCAAATGATCTGTTGTCCAGAAGGCCGCTGTATTCGCGCGCGAATGGCACGCCCTGGGCCACGCACTGATCAATTATGTTTACGCTGATCTGGGCCAGGCGATAGACATTCGCTTCACGTGAGCGGAAGTCGCCGCCCTTTACCGTGTCATAAAAAAGCCGGTAAATGCTGTCGCCATCATTCTGATAGTTCTTAGCTGCGTTGATGCCTCCCTGGGCCGCAATGCTGTGCGCTCTACGCGGACTGTCGTGATAACAGAAACATTGAACGTAATATCCCTGCTCAGCCAGCGATGCCGCGGCGGACGCGCCGGCCAGGCCGGAGCCAACCACGATGACGCTATGCTTGTGCCTGTTCGCAGGGCTCACCAGTTTCATCTCAAAGCGTTTTAGATCCCACTTCTGTTCGATTGGCCCCGAAGGTAGATTTGCATTGAGTTGCATGGTTGAACGCCCTTTATGCAATCAAGCCAAGTAGCACAGCGACTGGAATCGAGGTAAACCCGATCACTACGACAACGGTTACGATCGTTGCGAGTGCGCGAACCAATCGGTTGTACTTTGGATGATTAAGGCCCAGCGACTGAAACATGCTCCAGGCGCCATGATATAGGTGAGCCAGGAGCGCGAGCATCGCGACAATGTAAAAGGCTGATGTGTACCAAACGCGAAATCCCGTAGTGACGTTGTGGTAGACCTGACCTTCGCGAAAATCAGGATGGATGGTCCCCGTTGTGAAGTGCAGCAGATGGTAGACGATGAAGATGCCAACAATCGGCCCGGTCCATCTCATAGTGCGCGACGCAAAGTCAGACCCAACTGCCCGCCATCGTTTATAAGCAACGGGCCGACTCTTCTGACTGATCCTGGCCAACTGAAAAGCAGCGATGATGTGCAGGCTCACTGCGAGAAGAAGTATTGCACGCGTGGCCCACAGCAAACCCGGGTTCGACTTTAGAAAGGCGGCGTACGCGTCAATTCTCGCGGGACCCTGGTATATTAATAGGTTGCCCGCAACGTGGCCGATGAGGTAGCCTACGCCGATCGCGCCGGTTACGGCCATCACGATCTTTTTCCCTACTGTGGAGTCCCAGAAGGCGACTACCAAGATCGGTCGCAGGACCGTGCGTGGGAAGAATTTTTCGCTAGAATGCCTCATTACAAACTCTCTTCACGGAAGCGGGAAGTTCGGACCAGGAAACCGTTGCAGATGATTTTTCCAAGTCGCCATCTCTGCAGAGTTTGACTATCGCCGCTCGGCCCCAAATCGATTACATCAGGTTATCTTGCCGTTTTCGCAAGCGTAGCTTGAAGCCTGATCTCTGTGCCCTTAAGGGCCTGAGAAACAATGCAGTTATTCTTGGCCAATTCAGCCTGCTCAAGAAACTCTTCCTCGTTGATTCCGGGAACCTGGGCTTTCGTGTCGAGGTCAATCGCGGAGATCCTTAGACTCTCAGTATCCAGGTGAACAGTCGCTCTCGTGTTGATACGTTGTGGTGCAAATCCTGCCTTCACTAAACCGAGTGAGAGCGCCATGGAAAAGCACCCAGCGTGAGCCGCACCCAGGAGTTCTTCCGGATTTGTCCCTTTGCCATTCTCAAAGCGTGATGCGAATGTATACGGACCATCAAACGCACCGCTACCAACGTTCATTGTCCCCTTGCCGTCTTTTAGATTTCCTTCCCAGACCGCGTCTGCGGTACGTGTTAGCATGATCATTCAACTCCTTCTCGTGTTGTGTTGTTTGTTTCCGTCGTATGCACTCTATGTCAATTCTTTTATCCCGTCACTTGCCCAGCCCGAGTGCCAAATTTTGGGCGCGACCATTCGATAGATCAGTAAACCTTAGAGGGTTATTGCGAGATCGGGTAGCGTATTACCACCTAGGGAAGGCAGGTATTAACACTTGAGACTCTCGGTCAACAGGTGGTTATTATTGAGGTCAGATATTACTACTTCATTAGGCAAAGTTGATGGTGGGACTATGAACAGGGTACGTTGGATTTTAGATTGCCGCCAAAGGATCTCGCCGCGTTGCGGTTCAGGCCTTTTCTGGCTGCTCCCCGAGAATTTTCCCTACCACTTCCGTTTCCTCAGGCGGTGCGAATTCGTAGGCTCCCCACGTCACAATCGGAGTATCTGCAAAGTTTTCGGTTAGCGGTGGCGACTGAGTTCGCCACTCCAAACCCGGTAAGTTCCAAGGGTTGGCCTC
>DASSCG010000127.1:0-5369 GCA_035697925.1 Pyrinomonadaceae bacterium | reverse complement strand
GAGAAACGGCGTGGCAGAAACAACCCCGTTTCGGATAATGCGAATCCGACCGGTCTGTTCGACAACGAAGATGCGCCCACTACCATCGCCCGCATGTGTGATGCTAACAGGTTGTGACAAACCCGTAATCGGAGATGCGAGTGAGAGTGATGGCAATTCAGATGATTGAGCGCTGGCACTCTCGGTCATCGAAGTGCCCACGGCACCCGTGAGCAAGATGGCCAATAGGCAACCGCTGAATAGACCCCAGACAATATAGGATTCTCTTGACAGCATAGACCTTTCGTTTCTTCACAATCCGATTGAGTTGAGGGGCGGGAGACAAAGCAGTGTAGCCTATGAAGCTTTGTCGAGGAAAGACCTTTAACCGTTCAGACTCTCGTAGTGCGGTCTAAAGATACATTGCACAACCAGGAACTGCGATCTATTGTCTTGGTCGGAGACCTAATGGACCAGGATTTCATTCGATTCGGGCTTGCAGCCTTTGTGACGTTGCTGGTTGTAGTAGACCCACCCGGCGTCGTGCCGATTTTTGTAGCCCTCACCAAAGATGAACAGCCTGCGCGGAGGAGAAAGATTCTGATTCGAGCCGTACTGATCGCTTTTGGCGTCGCAGTCTTTTTTCTGATTGCAGGCAGAGGCGTGCTCTCCTATCTAGGCGTCTCCGTGCATGCTTTCGCTATCAGTGGCGGCATTCTTCTCTTCGCCACGGCAATGCCTATGTTGTTTGGGCAGCATGGGGGCATGCAGGCACCGGAGGGCAAAGAACGCGGATCGATGGGCGAGGACATTTCAGTTTTCCCGCTGGCCATTCCTATGCTCTCAGGTCCAGGTTTGATTGCGACGATTCTGCTACTGACCTCACAGGTCGGAGGCGATCCGCGACGCCTGGCTGGCGTTGCCATCGCAACCGCTCTGGTCTTTCTCGTGACTTTTGTTTCGCTCTATATGGGCGCGCGGCTTATCTCAATGCTGGGTGAGGGTGGCGTGCATATCGCCACACGCGTAATGGGAATCGTCCTGGCGGCGCTGGCAGTGCAGTACGTTTTAAACGGTGTGACCGGATACTACTCTTCCTTAATCACTCGTTAGACATCCTGTACCTAATTGAATGGTTCTTGCTCGGCGTTAGAGCTGGGGCTCCCTGATGACGTTTCTGACTATGCCGAGACTGGACATTAGTCGAATTACGTATCCCGAGATATCGATCTGATACCAACGCCAGCCGTGAACAGCGGCGGCCGGTCGAGCATGATGGTTATTATGCCAGCCCTCTCCCAACGTCAACAGGCCTAACCACCATACGTTGCGGCTCTCGTCGCGAGTCATGTTTGGGCGTTTCCCCAATACATGGCAGACGCTGTTAATGCACCACGTCAAATGCCATAGGGTTAACGTTCTGAGGACCGTTCCCCACAACACGCCGCGCCAGCCTGCAACCGCGAAACAGAATAAGGCAGTTAGCACCCAGGGCATGACAAACAGAAGCTTGTAATCCAAAACTCGCAACCATGGATCACCTCCGGAAACGTCAGGGACCAGCTCACGATAGTCGCTTCCTTCTTTTGCATCGCGAGTCAACACCCACCCGACGTGGGCGTGAAGGAATCCTCTTAACGGCGAGTGCGGATCGCCGTGCTTGTCTGCCATTTGGTGGTGTCTACGGTGAATGGCCGCCCAACGTGCGGGACCGCCCTGTAAAGCTGCTGCACCCATCCATGCCAGTAACCGCCTTAACCAACGCGGTGAGACGAAACCGCGATGAGTAAGCAACCGGTGATAGCCGATGCCGATAGCGAAGGTCGTCGCAAGATACAGTCCTAGAAATAGGATCAGATCGATTGGGCGGGGCCAAAACCAAAACGCCAGGAGACCGGCCGCGTGTAAGCTCAGAACCAGGAAGGTATGCGTCCAATTTAGCTGAGCGAGTTTAAAAGAGTTGTCGTGGGTAACCGAGTGGCTTGTGGACTGAGTAACCAAAAATCGTTTTTCCTTTAATAAATGTTTAGTCCTTAGGTCATCTTCATGAACTAGCTATTCCAGATAGTGTTCACCAAGTCTTGCTTGCAAGGTTAACGGCACGGCTTTCCAACTCGCCATGGACAGCGACTGTGGTGTGAAGTCTGCCGAGATAACGCGGGAGACACGCCATTGAGCGTCCTTCGCTTCATAAAGCCAGCGATAGTAAGGGCCGTTTCCGCGTCGACTATAGAAAACATCCTCGTCGCTACGCGGGTTGGATCCATTCGTTTTGAAATAGACTCGTAATCCATTCATCGTCATTTTTGTAGGCACGTCAGACCAACGATTGCGATTTTCCAGTGAGAGGCTGATAAATGGGTTCAACGACTTCGATTGCTGGTACCGTGAAGGGTACTAAACCTCGTTTTATTTCTTCCAATGCAATCGTCGTGTTTCTTCGTCTCAGCGGGTCAGTTTCAACGCGAGGCTTTGAGCCATGTAAGAGCTGTTTAGTTCGTAAGCCGGCTACGATAATTAATCGAAACCTCGAATCGATGCCGGGCCAAAAACCATCCCCAGCTACATCGCTGAAATCGTTCCTCGTTGCTTTATAAGTTATGTCCATAGTTTATTGACTGCGATGCTCTTTCCAAGCGTCAGTCGACGCTTTCAACTTTCGTGAATCCACCAAAGTTGGATAACTCAGATTTTGCCAAGGTCAGGTCGTTTGGGGTTTTGGCGCGCATCAGGATCCTTAGAGGCTAGTCGCGTTTTTTGCAAAAACAACAGACGGCACAAGGAAGGGGCTTTACGCGTTTATCCTGATGTCGAGAGTAGGTTTCTTAAGAGCAGCCACTCCGGGGCTCAATAACGGGACGGAGTATAACATGGATCGTCCGCACACGCTCGGATAGCTAAGGACAAGTGCTTGTAGCTACGCACGTGTTCTCCGTTTTTAGAATTCCAACACAAAAAGAGCACATTTCGCGAGCCTTTGAAGATGGCTTTTGAATGTTTCGCTCATTAGAATGACTTGGTTGAATCAACAGCACTTGGTTGAATCAAGAGCAGTAGG
This sequence comes from Pyrinomonadaceae bacterium, assembly GCA_035697925.1. Classification (GTDB taxonomy): domain Bacteria; phylum Acidobacteriota; class Blastocatellia; order Pyrinomonadales; family Pyrinomonadaceae; genus PSRF01. The sequence goes on along the minus strand of DASSCG010000127.1, from coordinate 2,332 downwards.
CAATAATAGTTAACTTCCAGTGTTTGATTTCAACGAAAGGAATTCGTCATCTCAAATATAGTGAACGACAACTCTGACAACATCAGCGTTTGGAATTTTGCTCCGCAAACCGACTGGCGTGTAATGAGCGATTCCGATCACTTCGTCCAGTTTTACGAGGCTGACAGCTTTTTGTTGAACTCGCTAAGTGGATTTATAGGCAGAGCCATTACCTCCGGGGATGCTGCCCTGGTTATCGCTACCGACTCTCATCGTAAAAGTCTCGATGAGTTGCTGACATCAAATGGAGTGGATCCGGCAGGCGCCAAAGTGCGAGGTCAATATGTCGCTCTGGATGCGGCAGAAACTCTGGCGATGTTCATGGTGGATGGGTCGCCCGAGCCCCAGCGCTTCAACCAAGTGATTGGCAATGTAATCGAGAGCGTTACTGATGGTCGCAATAACGTAAGAGCTTTCGGCGAAATGGTCGCTATTCTTTGGGCCGAAGGTAACTACTCAGCGGCCATCAAATTGGAAGAGCTTTGGAACGCTCTCCAGAAGAACTACTCATTTTCCCTATTTTGTGCTTACCCAATGAATGGGTTTAGCGGTGAGAAATTTGTAGACGAGCTTTCCGGCGTATGTACCGCCCACTCCCGCGTAATTCCGGCCGAGAGCTACGCCGAGCTCGTCCATCAGGACGATCGGCTCCGTGCCATCATCAGGCTACAACAGAAAGCTAAGACTCTGCAGGCCGAAATTCGGCAACGCGAAGAGACTCAAGAGGAATTGCGTATTTCCCTTTTGAGGGAGCAACTGGCACGCGCAGAAGCTGAGACGGCCAATCGCATGAAAGATGAGTTTCTGGCCACGGTCTCTCATGAACTTCGCACCCCGCTCAATGCCATCATGGGATGGTCTCATATGCTTCGTAGCGGCAGGCTGGATCAAAAGACGATGGCCCGCGCGTTTGAGACAATTGACCGCAACGCAAAGGCCCAGGCCCAACTAATCGAAGATATTCTGGATGTGTCGCGAGTTATCACTGGCCGTCTGGCGCTGAACATGGGGCCAGTGGACGTCTCTTCAGTCATCAATGCGGCAGTCGACTCAATGCAGCTGGCAGCTGACTCTAAGGGAATCCAATTGGAGGTGACTCTCGATCCGTCGGTTCGAAATACCGTTGGTGACTCCAGCCGCTTGCAGCAGGTGGTCTGGAACCTCCTGGCAAACGCGATCAAGTTCACTCCCGCAGGCGGCAAAGTGGAAATTCGTGTGGAACGAGCCGATGCAGCTCTGCAGATCAGTGTGAGCGATAGTGGGCAAGGTATCAGCCCTGAGTTTCTTCCGTTTATCTTTGATCGTTTTCGTCAAGCGGATTCGAGTTCTACTCGCTCTCATGGAGGGCTAGGATTAGGTCTCGCAATTGTAAGGCATTTGGTGGAACTTCATGGTGGCAGTGTCCATGCCGACAGCGACGGCCTCGGGAAAGGTTCGACATTTACGATCAGGCTCCCACTGGCAATTGACAAGAGTCCCGCTAAAGCCCAACTAAATGTGACGGAGGGTCCATGGGGTTCGACACCCCCGCATCTTGGTGTTAAATCAGTTCAATCGTTGGAAGGTTTACAGGTGCTTCTCGTGGACGACGATCGCGACAACCTGCAGTTAATATCGACGATGCTTAACGGTCGTCGAGCCAAGGTTCACACAGCAACATCGGCTGCAGAAGCGCTGGAGGCACTCGAGTGGTTCAACCCGGACGTCCTGGTCTCTGATTTAGCAATGCCATCAGAAGACGGGTATTCACTTATACGTAAGCTTAGAGCAATGGAAAACACCAAACATATTCCGGCCTTGGCCCTCACGGCCTATGTACGAATCGAAGATCGTACGCGCGCTTTGGCAGCTGGTTTTAATATGTTCGTGCCCAAACCCGTCGAGCTTAATGAGTTGATTTCAGCTATCGCAAATTTGGCAGAAACGAAAGTCTAATTCTATTTGAGCAATGGAGGTGGGCCACTGCTCATAGGAATTTGAGGACTGTAATCCTCAGACCCATCCCCAGAGTTCCTGCTTTCCCGTTCACTACTAATCGCGGTGCTCCGTGACCTGGGTACGGCTATCAGCATATTTATCGCGGTATTCAGTTCCGTCTGCGGTAGTGATTCCTCTAAAGAGCATAGCCTCGTCTGCTTCGGTGCCTTTGGCTTTTAGCTCCTCCTGAACCTGGTTCCAGCTCATACCACTACTAATGATCTGATTTGGTCGCTTGACTAAATAGTGCCTCACGTTGCGATTGATAAGCTTTTGTCGACTCATAGGATATCCGTAGTACAGTGTAACAATTAAA
>DASSCG010000126.1:0-3527 GCA_035697925.1 Pyrinomonadaceae bacterium | reverse complement strand
GCAGCCAGGATTTCCGTTGGTCAGATGGCGGCCTTCCGCAAACGTTCGATCCCGCCTACGCGGCCGCGCCGCCTGACACCGATCTCGTTAGGGCAATCTTTGAGGGGCTAACCGACTACGACCCGAGAACGCTCGCCCCCGTGCCGGCCGTGGCGACAAGTTGGGAATCTCCCGACGAGGGACGCACTTGGACGTTTCACCTTCGAGAGGATGCGCGTTGGTCTAATGGGGAGGTAGTGACAGCTAAGGACTTTGTCGACTCCTGGCAGCGTACAGCTAAGATCGGAGACTTAGCGCCCCATACAAATCTTCTTAACAACATACGCGGAGCTAAGCCTACACCTGTAGTGGACAAACCGATCGTAAGCGGCAAAAGAGGCCGTCAAAATCCGGATAGGCAGTCGCGAACCACACCTGACCAAAGGCGCTTCGGCGTTGAGGCTGTAACGGATCGACAATTGAGAGTCCACTTGCAGTCGCCGGATTTAAACTTTCCCGCGCTCGTTGCCCACCCAGTCTTCCGTCCCGTGAAACTCACTGACGAAAGTTCGCAACAAAGGATCGGGCCGCTTGGACTAATCTCAAACGGGGCTTTCATGCTGGCCAAAAGCGAGGCGGATCGCGTGCTGCTGGAAAGGGCGGGGAATTATTGGGACAAGAACGAGGTGAATCTTGAACGCGTCGAGTTTGTTGGAGCGAAAAATTCTGAAGCAGCGCTCAACGCGTACAGGGATGGCGAAGTCGACGCCGTAACTAATTCCGCGTTCGAGCCTCTGGCACTCAAACTACTCGCGCCCTACAAGGATTTCAGACGAGAGACTTATGGCGCACTCACTTATTACAGTTTCAATCTCTCCCGTGAGCCTTATGATGACGTTCGCGTGCGCGAGGCCTTGGCCATTGCCATCGATCGAGACCGCCTCTCTCAAGATGAGTTGGGCGGGGCCACTCAACCGGCGAAGAAATTCCTCCCCGATGCAATGTCGGGCTCAAGGGTAGTAGTCGATAAGGCTGAGTTGCTGGAGAAGGATATCGACCGCGCCCGAAAACTTCTCGCCGAAGCCGGTTTCCCAGACGGAGAGGGGTTTCCGATTATAAGGCTGCTGGTAAACCGCAACGAACTGCAGAGATTGGTGGCGCACTCCATAGCCTCGATGTGGCGAAGCGCGCTGAACATTGAAACTGAGGTCATTATCAAACCGTGGGAGGAGTACGAGACGGCAATTCGACTCGGAGATTACGATATTGTGCGCCGAGGCATGGTCATGCAGACCACTGATGAGCTAACAAACATTCGAGCATTATTTGAGCAGTATCCTGCATCACCTGAGCCAGGCAGCCCAGCATCGGCGACCAGCTCTTCAAATAATTCTTCGGTTGCAAATGGCGTTCGTTCAGCAGATCGGAACTCCAAAGAAATAATCCAGTCGGAAACTGAAGCTCTCAATGACTTGAGAGCCATCCCATTATACTTTGCGTCTTCTTACGCCCTGGTGAAACCTTACGTCTCAGGGTTCGACTCTAACGTTCTGGATATCCCCTCCCTCAAGCACGTCCGCATCGACACGAATTGGCGAGAACCCAAGTCTACTGTTTTAAGTTCGTTGAAATGAACCTTGCTAGCGGCCTAAATGCATAATTGAAGCCACTGCCTCGCCCTATCACCAAATCCTCGTCCTCGTTTAATACCAATGCAGCAGCCATCAACCTAGAAAACCCACTGCCGAGATTCAGACTTTGGTACAATCGATTCGAGGGCGGTCGTGCTAAGGACAGCACCTGTCCCCGAGGTCATATGACCCAAGCCAATCTCAAGCAATCGATCGTTGCAGTAACAGTTGCTACACTGCTGTTCACATCCATCTCCTGTCGCGTAGCAGCTACCAACGAAGAGTTCTTCGGCCGCACAGTCCCACCAGCCAGAAACATTCTTCGTTATGTAAACGGCGCCGAACCTGAGTCGATGGATCCTGCTATCAGCTCAGGCCAGCCAGAAGCTCGAATCTACATGGCGCTTTACGAAGGGCTGGTTGAATACGATCCCAAGTCCCTCGATGCAATTCCAGCGATAGCCGAACGTTGGGACGTGAATAATGATTCATCGGAATTTGTGTTTCACTTGCGTAATAACGCGCGCTGGTCAAACGGTGAGCCCATCAACGCTGCGGACTTCGTCTACAGCATCCGAAGGTCGTTGACACCGGAGGTTGAATCGCGATCCGCAGGACTCGCTTATCCGATCAAATATGCAGAGGCTTTCAACGCAGGAGATATGTTTGTTCGAGATCCTGCTACCAATCAGTTTCTCCTAGCAAAAGACTTTGCCGGTGACGAGGCCGTTATTGAGCCGCTCAGTCAGAAAACGCTGAATGCTGGTGAACGCGAGTACGAACCAACTACTGAAGATCCCACTCCCGATCGCGATACGCCTTTTCACCAGTTTATGCACTCTCCAGAGCGGCTTGTGATTCCAGGTGGAGAAAAAGCTCGCCATAAATTATTAGAGAGTAATCCCAAACTAAAAACGGCGATTGACGGCAAGGAATTAGTGAAGGTAAAGGCAGAGGACATCGGAGTTGAACAGGTCGATGATTACACAGTGCGCATATCTCTCTCTGAATCCGTGCCTTACTTCACTGAACTCGTAGCCCATCAAATTTTTCGTATAGTGCCGCGGAAAGTGATTGAACAATACGGAGCAAAGTGGACCGAACCGGCCAACATCGTTACCAGTGGCCCGTTCAAGCTGAAATCCTGGAAGCCTTATAGTGAGGTAGTGGTAGAGCGAAACCCGATGTACTGGGACGCCGCTAGCGTACAGTTGGATGAGATCCATTTCTATACCTCAATGGACCACCCGACCACGATGAACTTGTACAAAGTGGGCTCCGCCGACGCGGTGGTGAACCATTCGGTCCCTAACGCCTGGCTTGATGTGGTACGTCCAAAGAAAGATTACATGGACGCGGCTGAGGCAGCGATAACTTACATCCTCATTAATGTAACGAAGCCACCCATGACGGATCTCCGGGTTCGCAGGGCATTTAACATGGCCATTAATAAACTGGACTATTCAAAGTCCAGAAAGATCACTAAGCCACTCTCAGCTTTTACGCCGGAAGGAATTTTTGTTGGCTATCCACAACCCAAGGGCGAGGGTTTCGACCCCGAAGCAGCCCGAAAGCTGCTTGGCGAGGCTGGATATCCGGTAACGCAGAAACCAGACGGAACTTACGAGTGTGAAAGGTTTCCGGCCGATCAGGTCGGCTTGTTATTCGCAACGCACTCGTCGAACAAAGCCTTGGCCGAGTACATGCAAGCCCAGTGGAAGCAGAACCTGGGCATTACCGTGATGCTGACCAACATGGAATCGAAGACTTACATGGCTGCTCGTTCCAAGCTTGATTACAAAGGCTTCGCGCTTGGTATTTGGGGCGCCGATTATATGGATCCAACTACCTTTCTCAACTTGTTTAAGACGCGCGGTGGCGACAATGGCAGCGGTTGGTGGGATCAAAAATATGTCG
>DASSCG010000125.1:0-4887 GCA_035697925.1 Pyrinomonadaceae bacterium | reverse complement strand
AAAGCTCCAATAACTTAACGTCAGTAAGGATTCCAAACAGCGATTCATTGATCGGCAAACCACCCGCAGTAAAGATGGCAGTCAGGAGGCCCCCTGCGAAGCCGCATACGATCGGGAGCAAAATGGCATTTAAACCGAAGGGTTGTTCAGCATAGGCAATCAATGCCAGGGCCATTACCATGTTGGTGCCTGCTGCGAAAAGACCTGCCAGAGTTACGGACTGACGTTCGCTATACCGACCAATCCCATAGATTGCTGCTGAAGACGAAATCATTGCGTAGATCGCGATCTGAATTCCGCTTGGGGCGAGCATTCCAGCGAACAATGCAGTGACAATGCCGGTGAGAAAAGCTAGTTGGGTGTCGACCAGCATCGCTACAAGCAAAGCGGCGGCGGCAAAAGGAATGGCAAAATTCCAGATTGTGGGGTCATTGAAGGGAGCGGTTGTCATTCGTGCCGCAACGCTGTCCCCAAAGATAAAACCTACACGCATTAGTGCGGTTTCAACGACGATGGCAGAACCCACGAGCGCAAATGCTCTACGCTTGGTGAGTGCTAAGACCGTTCCAGAGCTGCGATGCTCGGTAAACTTCCAGACCGACCAATAAACGGCAAAGACTATTAACAGTAGACCGATGAGATATTGCCAAGGCCTGCCGGCGTGTCCCGCACTTTTGATTGCCGCAAACTGCGCGAGCATTGTGGGCGTCACCGTATCGCCCTCACGAGCTATGACCTGATTTCTTTTTAATGAGATAAGAATTTCGGGAACCTTGTTGGCTTCGGTTTCTCTCGCGGTAGCGGTGGCAGTTTGATCAAGAACAACATTAGGACGAATGAGAGGTACCATCGCCTGGACCAGCGCGCTTTTTTCTTCCTGAGACCATCCTCTTAGATTTAGTACGAGCAGCTCGAGGTCCCGGCGCGTTGCGGTTAGCGGTGTCATGCGAGTTCGCGGCGACGGAACGATCATCTGGGCGGCCGGATTTCTCACGTCAACCAGGACAATCTCCTGCCTGAGTCGTTCCGAGTCGGCATCATCATAGATGTAGCCATCGCCGATCTCACGAATCAACGCTGTCAGGCGCTCAAGTTCTGAATCACTAAAACCATGAGCAATAATCGCGCGCGCCACTGCCGCACCGCCCGCGCCTCCCCATGACGGTTGCTTATTACCGGTAGGTTTTGATCCAACCTGATGTTCTAGATCTTCCCAAGCAGCTCGGAAGCTTTGAGCGGAACTGGCCCCGCGAGTCGAATCAAAGTTGAAAATAGGACGCGTGCTCTCACGGGCCAGAGTTCGCCGGCGCTCCCTCTCAAAAATATCAGCCGTGGTGATGTCCGCAGGCGCTACGACTGTTCGCCTGACAATGTCTCCTTCTTTGTAGTTCTCCGAAAAGCCGGACGAGTAACCGCTGAAAAGTAGGAGTGTCGTGACGACCACCAGGAAAGCAAAGCCTACTAATAGTCGAGTGCTGGGCTGGAAGAGTTCAAAGGGGCGTAGTAGGTGACGAACAAAGGCGTCGCGCGCCCGACTGAGTGGAGTTGTAAATCTAGGACGAAAGCCCATTTTCTTATGCAATCCGTGAGATCGCTTCCGCCTCGCGACTCTCTTCGTCACCAGTCCGGATCGTTAGGTTGCGTGCCAACACCGCACCTGCCTTCTCTAATAAAGGCTCAATCGAGCGCGGATCAGTAGCGGAAATCACAACAACGTCTCTGGTGCGATCATGGGTTACTTGCCGCACAGATGCCTGCATCGCCTCGGCATCCATTAGGTCTGCCTTATTCAATGCCAGAATGGTCGGTATCTCGGCGAGCTTGAGCTCTCGAAGAATTCTTTCAACAGACTCGATTTGCTGAATGAAGCGCGGGTTCGACCCGTCGACCAGATGTATGAGCAGACTACTCTCGCTTATTTCCTCAAGCGTTGCTCGGAACGCTGAGAGTAGATCGGGCGGTAGATCTCGAATAAAACCCACAGTGTCGTTAATGATTACTTCCTGCTCCCGGGGCAGACGCAATCGCCGAGAAGTTGGGTCGAGGGTCGCAAACATTCGCTGCTCAGCGCGAACGTCACTGGAAGTGAGCGTATTTAGTAAGGTCGACTTGCCGGCGTTCGTGTACCCGACGATGGAGACGATTGGAAGTCCTTTTCGCGTTCTTTCCTTACGCCGTTCCTGCCGCCGCTGTCGCTGCATTTCAATCTCCTTCTCGAGGCGATTGATGCGGTCACGCACGCGACGTCGGTCAGTTTCTAACTTCGTTTCACCCGGGCCCCTGCCTCCAATGCCGCCGGCCAGCCGCGAAAACGCCGAATCCTGGCCCGTGATGAGTCGAGGCAAAAGATACTTTAATTGGGCCAGTTCGACCTGGATCTTTCCCTCTCGTGATTGTGCGCGTTGGGCAAAGATGTCGAGGATCAATTGAGAGCGGTCGATGATTTTTAAATCGGTTGCTTCAGAAAGGGACTTGACCTGTGCGGGAGAGAGCTCGCGATCGAAAACCAGCATGTCCGCTCCCAACTGCAGGGCGCGAATCAAAAGCTCGTCGAGTTTGCCTTTACCCAGAACCGTACGGGGATCGATTGCTTGCCGTCTTTGGATAATCCGATCCTGGACAATCACGCCAGCAGAGGTTGCCAGTTCGAAAAGCTCTGCCATGGACTCTTCGGCATCCGATAGTGCTCCGGTGGTAACGCTGACCAGAATTGTACGTTCTCTCAACTCAGCTCGGTGAGAGACGCGCCGATTTCGCGCCATCTCTTCCTCGAGCGAGTTGATCAGCGCAAGGAAATCCAGATCCAGCTGAGACGGTATCCTGGGTTCAAGAAATGCATAAGCTTCAGTCGAGCTGATCTCTTGGCGTTCGCCGGCGTGCATCGGAAGTAAGTGTGCCGCTCGCACCAAGCCAGGAAGTGCGGTGTCTGGATCCACGTCCACTGCAGCCATCAGGTCGAGGCGCAACAGAGCCAGGTCGGTCAGGTCATCCTGCGTTAAATCTTCGCCGCGCAGATGAGTATGAATGCACCGAAGGCCTCGGAACCTCCCGGTGTCCACACGAATACGTTTGAAGTCTGGCAACTCGATACGCCGGTTGTCGCCTACCATCACGTATTCGACATGACCCTTACGATCGATCAAGACACCAATCTGTCTCCGGGTTTCATGGGATAGTTCGGCAATCTGCCTGGCAAATTCGGACGTCAGAATTTGGTTGGGAGGGATCCGCCGTGTATAGAGTTTCTCTATCCGGCGCAACTGATTTGGCTTTAGCCCCAAAGTGTTTCCTAGAACGCTGCTAATTTGAAATGGGCTCCTTCCCGATTCTGGACGTCAACATTGAATCCCGACCGCGCACTGGTACACGTAGCTGAAATCTCGAGGAGGCCGTAATACAGTGGGATTGGTGCGAGCGGTGGATGTCGGACGCCGGTGGAACTTCTTCGATGTTGCTCTGCGATGTTGCTTCGCCTATTCGCTTGAGCATTACCATTCTTGTTTGCGGACTTTCTCGCTTCGGGAACGCACTCGCCAACAAATGTTAACGAGACCGCACGGGAGCCGCCTAAGCGGGGCCGATTATAACATAGCACGTAGAGATGCACAGGATTATGGGAGAGTCGCCAGGCTTAACCCGAACCTCCTTGTTAGGGATGTTTCGGCCCAAAACCGGATGGCCTTCGGAGCCCAGAGGTAAAGTCATTGAGTTCAATTCCGAGTGAGCGGTTCGATACATAACACTAGATCTCTCCCACAAAATCGTGTTGTGGATTTTGTTGGATTGATCTGTGGCTCGGCTCTTAAACTGCGACACTATTCGTAATAACTATCGTTAGACATGCCCGTTTTGGCGTCGTATTATGAAGAGCCTTTTCGAAATCCCTCAAAGACAATAGCAGGTAGTTGATGTGGTGTATGCCGCCCATCGCCTTAAACTGCATTTTGCTCTTTTATGAGTAGCCCAGGACCGAGTATCCGCATATCGCCTGAGTATGGAATCGCTGGTGGCGAGGTCACGGTAGCGTGTGATCACTTCGACATAAGCGAACCGGCGAAATCTGGTGTTTGGATCGGCAACGAACGCGCCCACATCGTAGCATTAAGCCCGCGTCGCGTCGTGGCCCTGATTCCTGAGATCAAACAGAGTGAATCGGTGGAAGTATTTTTAGAGAGTTCCGGCAAGCGCACCTCCCCTGTGAGCTTGATAGTGGGCAATAGAATTGCTGAGGACCTTCATCCGGTAACTAATCCTGCATTTGACCCCGACGAGGGTAGTCTGTTCGTAACTCGGTCAGGCTCGCGCGGCGAACACTTGCCAGTGTCGCTTTTCCGTATCGAAGCGAGTGGTGAAGTGAGTGAGTTCTCCGGCGACATTACGAACCCCACTGCCATCGCGTTTGATAAAGAAGGTGAGATGTTCGTCACCAGCCGTGTGGACGGTACTGTTTATCGCGTCAACCCCTTTCGCGAAGCGGTACCTTTCGTCAGAAATCTTGGAATCGCGACTGGGCTTGCTTTCGATGATGCCGGGACAATGTATGTCGGCGATCGGACTGGCACTATTTACAAAGTGAACGGAATCGGCGAAGAGAAGGCATGGGCTCAACTTGAGCCATCAGTCTCAGCATATCATCTCGCCTTCGGACCGGATAAATCGCTGTATGTAACCGGGCCGACCGTCACCGGTTACGATTCGATATATCGTATCGATCAGCATGCCGAAGTTCACGTTTTCTATAAGGGGTTGGGCCGACCGCAGGGCCTCGCATTCGATGATCAGGGCAACTTGTATCTTGCTGCCTCCCTTAAAGGACGTCGTGGAATAGTCCGCATTTCTCCCGACGGTAACGCGGAACTCTTTGTTGCCGGCATGAATCTCGTTGGA
>DASSCG010000124.1:0-4679 GCA_035697925.1 Pyrinomonadaceae bacterium | reverse complement strand
AGAGGGCGTTTGAGACAGATGAGTGAGATGGTGTCGCCATCATAGATCTCCGTGACAGTTCCAAATAACGTACCAGCGTTCGCGGTGGCCGTCGCCAAAAGAAAAAAAGCCAGGCTAAAAAAAGCCTGGCGTAAGTGGTGGGAGAAAAGCATTACAAACTGTCTTCCGAATCTGAGGTTAACTAAATTGCAAACTCTTTGGTTAACTTTAGTTCTGCCTTGCGGAGTTCGTAACGACCTCGTCCCAGATTGCCTTCGGGAGTAAGTGCCAGAACTACGAAATAGTCTTGCCCCAGCAAGCGCATCATGATGATCGTGCTGTCTAGCGAGACTACCAGCTCTCTCAGTTTTCCCAGGCCAGTGTCCGTTCCAGATCGCTGGGCACTGCGTACCAGTGAGGTGAACTCGGCAGCCGCCACATCGAGGTTAGCTTCGTTCCCGGCTTCACCGATAACTTTCTCAACGGCAATACCGTCAAGACCCATGATGAGCGCACCGAGGCTTCCCTCGGTGCGCTCAATAATGCTTTCAAGTAGTCCTTTGAACATTCCAAACCTTCCTTACGGGCGTGTTCCATCCAAGGTGCCAGGACGAGCAGACGGCTGACCCTGAGCTGGAATAGTTGGCGTGGGAGCACTCAGCAGTTGGGGTGCTGCTCCCTGCGGCCTGCTCTGCTCCTGTTGTAACTGCGTTGGGGTAGGAGTATTGCTCTGAGGATTACCCAGGGGTACAGGCTGAGGAATGGTTGTGATACGTGGTCCTGTGCTTGCAGCACCCGGCAGCGGACGACCCTGATAATCAGGCCGATAAATCCGCGGAGTGATGAAGAAAAGAATTTCACTATTGTTCCGCGTCGTTAACTTACGCTTGAACATATTGCCTATTACGGGAATCGACGCTAGACCAGGCGTGCGTTGCCGGGTTTCGCCTTCCGTGTCGGCCAGAACACCACCCATCACGGTCGTGCCACCATCTGGAACCAGCACTTCGGACTGCATTCGCTGGGTGTCGATGCCGGGCACGCCTCCGACGGCGATACCGGTGTTGATGGTGTTGTTTTCGATCGTAACGCGGAGGATGACAGTACCCACATCTGTTATTTGAGGGGTGATAGACAAACGCAGCGGGACAGAGACGAAAGTGGTGGTCACGATAGCCGTTCCACTCGCAGCCTGAGTTGTCTGCACTGGAATTTGTGATCCGCTCTCGATTTGGGCGGGTCGATTGTTGAGAGCGGTCACACGAGGTGTAGCTACTGTCTTAGCCATGCCTCTAGTTTCCGCTAGAGTAATCGCCGCACTAATTTGAGCAGTTCCAAAGATTCCGGTCGTCAAACCGATTATCGTGCTGGCAGCCGCGGCGCCGAGCGATCCAAGAGGCTGATTAGTGCCCGCGAGTCCGCCGAAAACGCCCTGTGGATTTGGGCCGCTGTTCAACGCTCCACTGCTGCCGCCAGTACTTGACGCCGGTAGGGTCGAAATGTTGCCTAAACCGCCGCGACCTAAGTTCAAAACACCTGCTGAAAGCTGTGCACCGATGTCACGACTGAAGTTACGTGTGGCAACCACTATGCGGGTTTCGATTTCAACCTGTGGTTCGGGTTGGTCGAGGATGGCTACGAGTTGACGGATAGCTCCGATGTTCTCCCGAACGTCGGTGATAATTAGTGTGTTGCTGCGACCATCGACTTCTATGGAACCGCGACGAGAAAGCCGGCGAGAGATGATGGGAAGCAATCCTTGATCGCCGCTGCCACCGGTGGCATCGCCGCCAGCGCCACCACTAAAGCTGAGGTTGGTTGCGCCGCCCGAGAAAGCCCCGGTGGAACCGGCCGCCTGCGCCAGAGTTCCAGAGGCACGAGCGTAATTCAAGCGAATGAACTCCGTCACCAGAGGAGAAGCTTCAAGGCGTGAGTCGTTAATCACTCGCTGGGTTTGAGCCTCGGTCGCAAGCACTTCGGTAGTAGCCACGCGCAGAATGCCGCCGCTGGTTTCGATTCCAAGGCGATTCGCTTTGAGTACCGCGTCCAGTGCGATATTCCAGGGAACGTCCTGGACGTTGACAGTAACGGGCACCGCCCCGACGGAAGCATCGATTACGAAATTAACGCTGTACTGTTCGGTGATGTAATTAAGTATGTCGCGAATGTCAGCGTTAACGACGTTCAAATTAATCGGTTCTCCGACGAATCCTGGCTGCCCGTATTGTCGACCCTGTTCCGACTGGGTCATCTGATCAGCGGAGGGAGTGTTAGCTGCTCGCGGAGTCGGTGAAGGCGCAGCTTGAGACTGCGCCTGCGCCAGATCCTGTGCGCCACTGTTGAGAATAGTGGACACGCTTAAAGCCGAGGCTGTCGCGCTGGTACCTGCGGCTGCTATCAAATATTTATTGGCAGCCAAACCGTTCGTGCCCAGCAGACACAAAACCAGCGGGACGAGCGTGGTCCTTGTTATGGCTTTAATATTTCGAGGCTGATAAGACATCTTTCCCTCCTTAAGGGAATTTCTGGACGATGCCACCACGCACTACGCTCATTCGATGTTGCAATCTAAGCGCGCGCCGCACATGCGGCAGCGTCCGGGGGTTGATTGTCAAAACTGCGCAAAGAGGCATGGGCCCTGATGCGCGGTGGGAAAAGGTTGGACTGGTCCGAATTTCTCTTGGTCCAACCAAACATTCATTCGGGCTTCGCGGGTGCGGCGGTTTGCTCTAAAGGTTTTTCAGAGTCCGCAACCTGAGAACTAGTGGGTGCCGTTTTAGCGGCGGACATCATATTCACGGTGTTCGGTTGTCGTAACGCCTTTGTTTCGACTTGGCGTTCCCGGCGCCCATCGCTGAGAACAATTTCTCGACGAAAGACCAGCCGGTTATCTTCGATGGCCACCAGCTGGCCGTCGAAGAAGCGTTCACCTGGATAGATGACATAGGACAATTTTATTGGCGTGGCTTCGACGATAGCTGCGTACCCCCGAGGAGTGCGTGAAATGCCAACTATTTCCATTTCGCTGAGCAGCAATGCCGTGGTGGGTTTAGGGGCAGCCATGCGAGCGTTCATCGCAGCTATCTTTTGAGCTTTGTATTGAGCGATACGCTCTTGAATTGAAGGGGTAGAAACTCTGGTGACCGTCTTAGCGGAGACACGAGGCGCCTCATACTTCTTGAACGGGTCTCGGCCGCCATCGCGCACAGGTTTTGCAGCTGCCGGCTGAGTAGTCGCAGTGTCCTGCGCGTGAGTTGTGGCGACGAATCCAGCGTTTCCAACTGAGACCAGGAGCGAGAAGCCCGCGAGGCCGTATCTGATTTTCTTTGCAAAGTGAATCATTGGTTTACTTTCCTTGCTGCTAAAAGATCAGCTGTTAGCTGGCTTTTTTGGGCGCCGGCGGCGGTTTGGGTTTGCCGCTCTGCTTTTGCTGTTGCAGCTTCTCTGCTGATACGTAATAGGCGGTCAAATCAAACGTAGCATTTACAGTGTGGTTAGTCAGTTGCTTGTCGATCTGCTTCAACTCAAAGTTCGTGATCGAAACAATTCGCTGATAATGGGCGAGCTGCTCGAAAAACGCGCGCAGTGAAGCGAAGGAACTGGTAACAATAACTTCGATCTTCTTGCCGCTGTAATTGTCCTGCTGTACGTCTTCCTCAGGATGAAACTTCCTTAGCACCAGTCCGTTGGTCCGAGCGCGGTCCTGCAAGCCTTGCAAAACCATAGTCAACTCCCTTTGCTCGGGAAGCAGTGCCTTTAGTTCGTCATACTCTTCCTGTCGCGCAGCGTAGATCGCGCGAAACTCATTGAGTCGCTGAGAAGCGATTTGTGCCTGAGCATTGCGGGGTAGCAGTTGCTGGATTTCTGCGTTGAGTTTAGCCGTCTCATTCCGCGTACTTCGGGTCACGAAGTACCAGAAGGCGCCGTACATCAATCCCGCAATAACTGCAAAAACCATGAGGCGAAAGTACCAGGCCATTGTTAGAAGGTTTCCGATTCTCATCATTTTATTTCCCTCCCGAAGCGTGGTCGGGGTTCTTTGATTCCCAATTAATCGTCACTTCTTCAAAGCAACCTGATTCGGGGCATTAGTCGCGGGTGTTTGGGCGGAGGCTCCCTGACCATCGGTCTTAGGTGCGGTGTAATTGCATTTCACCGTGAAACTCACCACTTCAGGAATCTCAACAGGACCGTCGCTGGAACCTTTTGGCAGGCTCACTTTTCCTGGCTGACGTTCGGTTTCGATATAAAGGTTGGTAAATAGACCAGCGGAGAATTCAAGGCTCTGACCGAACTTCGTAACTGAATACTCATTCGGTGACTCGCCTGTAATAGTGAGTTCACCGTTTTGCTGTTCGATACTCTGCAGGTAGAGTCCCGGAATGCTATCGAAGCGGGCCTTGATGTCGCGAAGCACTGCACCCGGTCCCTGTTGAGACTCACGTAGTTTTTTAATAGCATCAATACGGCCCTGGATATCCTGACTCTTCTTTTCCAGTTCCGCCTGCTCCTTATTAACGGCCAACATCTGCTGATTAATCCGACGCTGATTCTCGAGCTCGTGTTGCGCAGCCTGGTTTGATGATCTTGCGCTGACGTAGTCATATCCGGTACCGAGCACAAAGAGACCAAAGACGGTCAGGGCCAAAAGCAACGTCTGAACCCGCGGATTAGCCACCTTATCCTCGACCATGGCAACG
>DASSCG010000123.1:0-2827 GCA_035697925.1 Pyrinomonadaceae bacterium | reverse complement strand
TGAAGCAGCAGCAAAAATACCAAAAGCCCGGGCGGCGCTATCTCCCACTACCATCATCATCGCCGCGGCAACAACGGCCATCAGTATCTGTGTCTGAGCGACGTAGGGATTACGACGGCTAGGCGAAACTCCGCGACGAGGGCGGAATGCCAGGAGTGCGGCTAGAAATGCTGCGAGCGCGAACCGCAGAGCTATTCGGGCCGCCGTGGTTTCCCAGCTAGAGTAGTTAGAAGGCAGCTCTCCCGAGGCATCCGGTCCAAAAACTTCCCAAAGTAACGGCCCTTCAGTTTTGGGCTGGCCCTCGCCTGGTGCAGGCGTTGTCGAAACTGTCGGGGAGCCGGAAGGGGCGGCGGCAGGTGTTCTGTCTAACGTCGAGCTATCACGTAAAACATAGGCGAGCACTCCGCTTATCAACAGAATTGCTGCAAATGTTGCCAACAACCCGAACGTCAAGCGATTCATCTTTTCGTATCCTTTCTGCTGCCTGACTTAGAACCGCAAACTCGCCTTCCTTGATCGTGCCTCGCAGCATACCTAAGCTTCTGTTGGTTGCTTGGCCCACAAGCGTCTCTTCATCGAGTGGATACTGCCTCCCGACGGCGAGCTGTTACGTCCTTCGAAATAAGACTGACTATTGAAGGGCTCTTCGCCGATGCCCAGCTGCGGACGTTCATACGTCCCATCAGGGGTCATGACTCTGGCCTTCACATTATCGCGCAAGTACCCGGACAAGACGGTATCTTTCAAATACTGTTTCGATTGAGGATCAAGAACCGGCGCCACTACCTCGACGCGTCGATTTAGATTGCGGGTCATCCAATCCGCAGACCCTATATAGACTTCTTCCTCGCCGCCGTTAGCGAAGTAGAAGATGCGACTGTGTTCCAGGAATCGGCCAACCACACTGCGGACATGGATTGTTTGAGAAAGGCCGGGTACTCCGGGCCGCAGCATGCAAGCCCCGCGCACGATCAAATCAATCTTGACGCCGCCTTGCGATGCCCGGTAAAGCGCTTCGATGATGTCCAGGTCAGTCAAGCGGTTGACCTTGGCCGCGATGCGCGCAGGACGGCCTGCCTCCGCGTGCGCCGTTTCGCGTTCAATCAATGCCATCATCCGCTCGCGCAGATTCACCGGTGCAACCAGCAACCGGCTGTATTCTTTCTGCATTGAAAAGCCCGTCAGAAAGTTGAACAAGTCAGTTGCGTCATCGCCGATTACTGAATCGTTAGTCAGCAACCCCAAGTCTGTATAAAGTTTTGACGTCGTAGGGTTGTAGTTGCCGGTGGCCACGTGAGTGTAGGTTTGAAGGCCGTCTTCCTCGCGCCTGACTACCAGCGTAACTTTGCTGTGTGTTTTCAGCCCAACTAGACCATGGACGACGTGTACACCGGACTCAGACAGGCGCTTGGCCCACTCAATGTTGTTCTCTTCGTCGAACCGCGCCTTGATTTCCACCACGGCCGTAACTTGTTTACCACGCTCGCTCGCGGCTATCAGGGCCTTTGGGATGGGAGAGTTTTGGCCCGTTCGGTACAGGCACATTTTAATCGCCAGTACTTGCGGGTCGTGCGCCGCCTCCTGGATGAAATCTACGAAGGTTCCGAAAGATGTATACGGATGATGAAGCAATTGATCCTGATTCTTGATAGCTTGAAAAATTGACTCTCTCTTTCGCAACACCGTCGGGACGTGAGGCTTTAGCGGTTTGTCTTTTAGCTCGGGTTTGTCGATGCGATAGAGACCCATCAGGCTGGGCACGTCTAATAGACCATCGATTACGTAGACATCGTCGGGCTCAATCGCAAGCGAAGTAGTCAGATATTCGACCATTTCCTGTGGCATCGTTGAAGAAACTTCCAGCCGAACAGGTAAGCCGAATCGACGCTCGCGCAACGATTCCTTTATCAGCGCCAGCAGGTCCGCTGCCTTGTCGTCCCGAATTTCCACGTCAGCATCGCGAGTAACTCGAAAGATATGTCCCTTACCGAGGTGCATTCGCGGAAATAGAGAATGAATGTTTGCCTCGATTATTTCTTCAACCAGCGCGAACCTCAGTTCTCCTTCATTGACGGCGATTAACCGCGGCACGACTGGTGGGACTTTGATTCGCACAAACCTGACCTCTTCACCAATTGATGATCCGGCAAGTGTATGGTCAGGGTCACTCTCAACCGTGAGACCTATATTGAGGCTGAGATTCGAAATGTAAGGAAACGGGTGAGAAGGATCGACAGCTTGTGGAGTGAGCACAAGAAAGATGTTTTTCATGAAATAGTCGGCGAGGTAGCTCTTTTCACTCTTTGAGAGCGATTTGTAGGACACGATCTCTATTCCCCGCGACTTCAACTCCTCCATCACTTCGTCGCGAAGGCAGCGCGTATGCTCGTCCACCAGCGCGAGTACTCGTTTGCGAATGACTGCGAGCTGTTCGAACGGGGTCAATTCGCCGGGCATCGGCAAGATCTCCTCAATACCCAACATCTCTTTGAGGCCGGAGACACGCACCATGAAAAACTCGTCGAGGTTGGAGGAGAAAACTGAGAGGAACTTGAGCCTCTCAAGCAGCGGCATTGACTTGTCAGCTGCTTCTTCGAGCACTCTTTTAAAGAACTCCAACTGGCATAGATCCTGGTTGAGGACAGACCAGGCAAGAAAATGTCTTGGCTTAGACTTTTTAACGTCCGACGCGCCGGACCCAATGGGACTATTAGCTTGAGATGTCATCGTGAGTTCACCTTCTGGAAAGACCCCTTGTTTCGAGATGCTTGGAACCGCCACGACACTCTAAATTAAGGAAATAATATTTGTATAGGTAACGACTGGC
>DASSCG010000122.1:0-16901 GCA_035697925.1 Pyrinomonadaceae bacterium | reverse complement strand
CTCTAATGTGATAAACCAGCAAACGCACCTTCCCAATTTGTTCCGGATCGGCGATACGGCGTCTTTAGGGGCTGGCTTGGCGCCCGTAAGTTGCTCTGCTCTGCTCCTGGCTAATCATCTCACCGGTCGTTCGTAGGCCCTTTCTCCGCTGTTTTCTTAAAAAATCGGCTGGACACAATGGGATTGTCTATTGTATAGACGCACCAGACACTTGGAGGGCGGATTCATGTATATCACGATTGATGAACTAGACAAGCGACCCATCTACAGGCAAGTGGTAGATGAGATCAAGGGTCTGATTGCGCGTCGCGAACTTGAAGAGGGCGCCACGCTTCCACCTGTTCGCCAGGTGGCAGCCGATCTCGGCGTTAACTTAAATACGATCGCGTTCGCGTACAGGCAGTTACAGAAGGAGGGCCTTATTCGAGTAAAGCACGGATCTGGCGCGATCGTTACTTCGAGAGTAGTCAGCGGAAGGACCGAAGAGCAGCTTCGCGTCCAATTGCGAACAGCGCTCACACAACTCGCTCTTGCGGGCCTCAAGCACTCGGAGATTAAGACAATGGTAAGTGAGGAGCTCAGTATATTACCGAGCCCCCAAGGCTAGATCTGAAGGCTAACTAGTGAGGCAGAGGTTGTCGTTGACGTTGTTCTCGTGTGCCCAAGCCAGGCTCCACCCTCGGCGACGGAAAACTTGAGACGCGGGGCGGAGTATAGACTGGTGAATTGTTGCCACTATTCGAGGGCGGTGCAGTCGAGGTTGAGCCTTGATTTGTTCCTTGATTCCAGATTCCGGTTCGGGTCCAGCCGCCAGGGTTTTGGCGTCCGCCGCAGCAGCCGTATCCATACCCGTAGAAAGCGTTGGAGTAAGAACCGCCGTATGGTGATCCCCAGGATCCCCAGCCATAGTAAGACGGAAGAAAAGTGTAGCATTGGAAACGAGGGTTGAAGACCCACACGCCGGAAGAACCCCTGGAAAACCCGTTTGACCAACGATTCATAAAGCTCGCAAGCGCCAGGTTAAGATCTCGGTGCACAATTTTCTGATTTGCCTTGGCTAGCGTTTTCGCACGTTCCTTGCTCCAGGAATCCAACAGATCTTTCTCTTTATCCGCGTTTTCCAAGTTCGCCATTGAGAAGTTATGACCACTAAAAATCAGTTTTCGCCCGCCTTTTACCTTGGTTTGAGAATCAGACAGCAAAACGCGACCTTTCCGGACAATTAGCTCCGTGGCATCACCGGGCACGACATTTACTCGGTAAAGGCCACGACGCACGATCGCCATCTTGGTGTGAGGGGTTGTGATATTTATCATCAACTCAGTGTTGTCGGTGCCCGTTGCCTCGACTATTGCGGTGCCTTTGATTAATCGTACTTCCAGGTTGTCGAGCGAGTTGTTGGTTAGTTCAAACTCTGAATTCTCACCCACGCGAAGGTATGCGCCGGGATTTAGTAGCATTTCAACGCGCCCATCTATCCCTGTTTTAACCAAATCTCCGGCTTCCAAATTGTCCTTGATCGTCAGTTGCTCCCATCCGGTGCCTCCTTGCGGTTGAACGCCGGTGCGACCACTTACGGCATTAATTCCGCCCGCCTTCGCTGATATGACGAAGCGTTCCCGGTTCTGGGCCCCAGCAACGATGAATCCGGCACACATGAATAGGATTGCAAATAGAATTTGGATTATGGAGGCTTTTCTCATGAAACTGCACCTCTTGATGGAGCTGGAAATGTGTGTTCTCGTGGGGAGTGAACGCGTCCGCATTATAGTACTCTGGCCACGATTTACAAGCTTAGTTCTCTTTCAGGGCTCGGCCTTGGCGAAATAACCGCGTTTTGTGATAGCGGTAAGGTCTTGTCGGCCAATCAACTGTACCGCAACCGAGCGCCATTTCCCATCGCGCACCGTGTTACTCGGTTTATAACCAACGCTATAAACCATCGACAGATCCTTTATGACCTGCTCATAAACCAGGTCGAGATCTTTCAGCTTATTTGCGCGGTACATCTTCGTTCCCGAAGTCACGGCAATCTGAGCAAGCTGATCGCGAGCAATTGCATAGGCATCTCGCGGCACACGGCTGCGTCTAACTGTTTCCTCTTCCGTGTCCAAATAGATTGGGAAAACGAGGGTATCTGCGCGTCCCACCGTATCTAATAGTTCGGCAAACGTCGTTCGCGAACCTTGTCCGTATACGTCGGGCAACGCATTATCAACTCCATCCGTCATTACCACCACAGCACTACGTCTTTGGGATTTTTCGGAGGAAATTACTCTGGTCATCGTATAGAGCAGCGAGTCCCAAAAATTTGTGCCGCTCAGCGGATCCCTAATATCCTCGATTGCATCTTTGAGAAGCCCGCGATCCCAAGTCAAAGGAGAAACAATCTTAATCACGTCGGCAAATGCGACGATGGCAACCCGGTCCATGGGACGCGTCGAATCCACAAATCGTTTTGCAGAGTTCCGAATCAACTTGACCTTGTCTTTACTGGAACCGGACAGGTCTAATAACAAGACGAGATCGAACGGGGAGTCTTCGCCGGCAAAAAAGACTATCTCTTGTGGCTTACCATCCTCGAACACCATGAAGTCCTTCTGCTGCAGGTCAGAAACAGGATTTCCCGGGTTCAACCTAACCACGCTAACTCGAAGGTCGACCAAATCGGAGTCCACCCGGATCGTCTCACTGGGTTCGCTCTGCGCATTAGAGACTTGTGGGTACGAAAAAAGTGACACCAAAACGCCTGCCAGAAGCCAGCGTAGTGACATTCCTCTTTTACGTTGACTCTTAATTCGCAAAGTAGCCATGTTTTCCGCGAGCAACTGATGAAGGTCGATTCACTGTTACTCGAACTGCGCGCCACTTGCCATCCCGCGTCTTGTTAGTCGGCCGATAAGCCAGACTGTAAACGGTACCGAGATCAGCAACTACGCGTTCATAAGCTCCAGCCAGATCCTGAAGGCGCTCCACCTTGTAGAAGACACCCCCACCGCCATCAGCCAACTCTTTCATACGCTCGAACCCGATGTCGAAAGCCTCAGGCTGCGTATCGAGTGGACTTAGAGATTCATATTCTGTATTGAGCCACAGCGTGTACAGGACGCCGTCAAACTCCCGAACCCGATTTAGAACCTCGCCATATGAAAGTTTCGAGCCGTCGCCTTGAACTCCGGGAATGTTTCCGTCAAGTCCATCACTCATCATGACGATCGCTGTACGACGCTTGTTCTTCGTGCTGTTGAGAAGTTGGCTAAGTGAAAAGTCGAGTGCATCGTAAACCTTAGTATCACCAGTCGTGGTTTCAATAGCGTTCACCCTCTGACGCAAAAGGTCCCGGTCTAACGTTACCTGCGAAACAACTGTTGGTTGCCCGGCGAACGAAATGATTCCAATGCGGTCGGAGGGACGCGCAGCCTCCACGAATCGCAGAGCCGACTCGCGAATAAGTTTAACTACATCACGGGTCGAGCCCGAAACATCGATTAACAGGATTAGATCAAATGGCGCAGACGACGATTCAAACTGAAGTAACTGCTGTTCTATTCCGTCCTCGTAAAGACGGAAGTCCGACTGCGTCAGACCCATGACTCCACGGTTTGTGTTTCTGTCAATGACACTGAGATTAAGCGTGGCGAGCTGCGAGTCCACCCGGATTACGTCTCCTTCGTCTATTTCGTCAGAGTCCGTCGGCTTGGCGGGCGTTCCAGCACCTTTCGAGGAGCTGTCGGACCCCAGGAGTGTCGGTGGCCCGGAAACGGTCGTCGGAACATCCGACGCGGGACCGCTCTGAACCAGCGAAATCTCTCCCTTCTCCGTGGAGATCGTGAGGACATATTCGCCATTACCAGCCCGCGTTTGTAAAACGTGGCCGCCTCCGCTTATGGGCGCGTCGATTTCTGATCTGATTGATCCAGAATTTGTTTTGGCGGTGATGTCAGCATTGAGAGGCTGCGAAAGCTCAGCACGAATGTCACCCGAAGCCGAACTCAGAGTTGCGGTCGCAGGTAAGCCTTTCATTGAGATTGCGCCGGCCCCTGTTTTTATTTCAATGTGGGATCCCGCCGGAAGTTTTACAGTCAGCGCAATGCCTGCCCGTGGATCGATCGGGGTGCGAATGACCGAGATAGAAAGCAATTTTGCTTTATTCTCAATAACAATGGGCGATCGCGTAAATCGAGAATCACTACCCTCAATCGATGCCGATACCGAAACGTACTTTTCGTTCCACACTTCTGCGGATACTTGCCCAAACTGATTTTCAATCCGAACCCTAGCTGACGGAGGCACGTCAATGCGCACGTCATCCGAGGCTCCAATTGCCTGGGCCTGAACAAACTGCGGGCACAGAACTATCCCCAGCAATAAAATTCTCGATAACTTGATCATTTCTCGAACAATTGACATGGATCTGGGCTGATGGAGCGAAAGAAGTAACAAGGGGAGCTTTTTAAAGAATAATACTTTCAGGGTTCCCATCAGGCAACCACGAGGCGCAGTTTCATCTGTCAAGTATGTCCAGCATCGATTCCTTATCTCTATTTGACTTCGCCGCTTGAAGCTGACCTGGGGATCGTTCACTCATGTCAGTGAGGCGCAAAAGCAGGTTGTTTGCGTTCGTGGCATACGGCAGGGCCACCTCTTTGGTCACAACTCCCGTACGAATCATCTTTTCGATTACGCCATCGAAAGTCTGCATGCCGTCCTGATCACCCTGCTCCATAGCGTCGATTAGAGACTTTCCTTCTGACTCGCCCTTCTCGATGTATTCTCGGGTCCGCATAGTGGATTTTAGAATCTCAATGGCTGCTATTCGTCCGGAACCGTCCGCCTTGGGAATCAATCGCTGCGAAATTATCAAGCGAAACGACTGCGCAATTCGCGTGCGTATGACTCTCTCTTCGTTGTCCGGGAATACTCCAATGATCCGATCTACCGTTTTCGAGGCGTCAATCGTGTGCAAAGTCGAGAGTACAAGGTGCCCGGTCTCAGCTGCTTCCAAGGCTACTTCGATCGTTTCGCGATCGCGCATTTCTCCGACCAGGATAACCTTGGGGGCCTGGCGCAAAGCGGCTCTCAATGCCACAGCGAAATTGGGTGCATCTGAGTGCAGCTCTCTTTGATGAATCGTTGAGTTCTTGTGTGGATGCAGAAACTCGATTGGGTCTTCAATAGTGACGATGTGGTAATACTTCAGCTGATTGATCAAATCAATAACCGCAGCCAACGTCGAACTCTTGCCACTTCCGGTTGGACCCGTCACCAGGACAATCCCGTTTTTGAACTCCGCAATCTCCTTTAATTGTTCGGGCAGGTTAAAATCGCCAAAGTTTGGTGGGCGCGGAGGGATCACCCGCATCACGATTGCGTGGGTACCCCGCTGCTTGAAGATGTTTACCCGAAAACGATTCTCACCCGGGGCGCTAAACGAGAGGTCGGCCGACCCGCTTCGCTCCAAACTGTCAATCGCAGTTTGCTGATTGCTCATCAATAACTTGGCAATGCTGGCTGTGTGCGCCGGGGTTAGTCTCTCTAACCCCGGGATTCGGACTGGCTGCAATCTCCCGGTCAATTCGATTTGCGGCGGACGTCCTGGTGAGAAGATTAGATCGCTCACTTTGTCTGAAACGCGCAGCATCGATCTCAGAACATCGATGAAGTTTGGTGCTGATGGGGTGTTTGGCTGAGGATTTTGAGTGTTAGTTTGAGTGCTCATTTTCTAAGAAACTTTTCCATTATTGATTATTGTTAAGGGTTAATAACCGCTGTGACCAAAAAGAAACCTCGGGCACGAACAAACGCGAAAGGAGTTGCGTACATCAAAGCGAGTGTTAAGGGAGTGGATGTCTGGGACAACCAATCCCAATAAATCAGAAGGAGGCGCTGAGATATGGCAACTTACAGAGATCCTGTTCGATGCTTCGCACCACTTGAAGTGATCGAGCGCCTGCTGGAAATTCGTGCTGAAGCGGGTCATGCACCCGCCATTTATCTCCTTTCGCCCGATGATTTGGCGGACTATCTGGATGCTTTTGGCTTTGATGTTTATGCTCTTTCCGAGGCCGAATCTGAATTTCATTTTGGGGATTATCGGGCCCCGCTAGCACCGGGGGGAGATCACGCTCACTGCTTGCTTAAGACTCATTAGTTCAAGCGTAACTCAAAAAGGGAGGCGGGAGGCTGGATGAAGGTCTGGTCTCCCGTTCCTTTTACGGTAAAGCCTTAACTACAAAGAACGTGATGTCGTCGGTAGCTCCAGCGCCGTCCGTCCAGTTCAACACGTCAGTTTGAACCGAGGTAATAAGGTCTTTAGCGCGCAGGCTCCGGGCAGCTTTGACAGAGTTTGCAAGCCGTTCGCGACCAAATTCTTCACCGTTTGGATTCATCGCTTCTGTCACTCCGTCAGTGTAGAGCACTAATACTTCATCAGGCTCGAGCGTGAGGTAGTACTCGTGATAACGAGTATCGCGAAAGATTCCCAGCGGGACTCCACCTCTGTCCATGAACTGTGCATTCCCCTTCGCGTCGAGCAATAGCGGTGGGTTATGCCCGGCATTTGTATAAGCTAGCGTTCTATTCGAAGCGTCGAGGATTCCGTAAAAAGCCGTTACGTATTGATTCCTTTCAATTGACTCCCAGAGAAGGTAGTTCACCTTGGCCATGGAGATATGGGGAGCGTAGCCAATGTGGGTAGCAGCGCGTAGGCTAGCGCGCAGAAAAGCCATGAGCAGGGCGGCCGGCACTCCCTTGCCGGACACGTCCGCGACCACCAGCGAGATCTGATCATCGTAAATTGGCACCCAGTCGTAGTAGTCGCCTGAGACTTCCTCCGTTGGGAAGTTGTAAGCGCTGATGTCGAACCCTTCCAATTTGGGATCACTGGCGGGCAACAATTCCAACTGAACTTGACGGGCCACTTCAAGCTGACCTTCGAGTCGCTTCTTTTCAATCAGCTGTTCATGCAGCATCACCTTTTAAATGATGATCGCAACTTGTGAGGCCAGCATCATAAGCACTTGCAGATCGTCGTCCGAATAGGCATTAAGCTCATCGCTCTCGAGATCGAAAACGCCTATAACTTCATCATTGGAAATGATCGGAGCTACCATTTCCGAACGGGTTTCCTCTCGAGCGTTAATGTACAGAGGATCGTTGCGAACGTCGGGCGAGATGATCGGCTCACTAGTTAGAGCCACGTGGCCAATTATTCCCTCGCCGAGTTTCAGGTGAAGTTCCGACAGTTCATCGATGTCATATCCCCTCACCTCTTCGGCCTGGAATACACAAGGTTCTTCTCCGCGAGCGACGTCCGATGGATCAACGCATTTGAGGACGAATATACCGGCCGCGTCGTAGGGGATTAGCGAATCAAGTGTCCCCATCACCAGATTGAGAACTTCCTGCAGATCGAGCGTGCGACTGATCTTCTTGGTGATGTCGAGCAGCATGCGCAGTTTATCGGTAGTGGTCAGGCCCTGTGCAGACCCATCTTTTAACTGTTCATGCATACTCTAAAATTTTTTGTGGTTGTCTAAGCGACTAACGACTCAAGAAGTGATTATAAGGGGTTGAGGCCCCGGCATGAAGCCGGAAACCTTGCTACTTTACGCACGTGGAAGGCTTTCTTCAAGTTGAGCGGACTTGTAACTCTTCCAAAGTCGGGTAACTTTTAGCCGATATTCGATTAGTTCGCGACTGACGCGGAAATGCCGGCCGATTTCACTCGCGGATTTTCCCTCGAACACTGATTGTCGCAGAGCGGCAAAAGGCACCAGCGCCGCCGCGCCGATCGCATAAGCAGCTTCCTCATCCAGTTTCCGATAATCGCGGGCCCTGGTTTGACCTTTGTCGTCCTGAGCGATTACTGCCAGGCGGTTCGGTTGGTGTCCCAGGAAGACGTGGCAAATCTCTTCCATCAGGGTCGCATTGGTTCTGGTGGCGCCATGATTGGGATTGAGGATTACCAGCCTCCGTCCGTCCGGCAGCGGCTTCGAGCAGGCTCCACCTGACCACTCTTCGGAGGCCGATCCCAGAAGGATTTCCCGGCTTTGCCTACTCAGACCTTTTATCTTTTCAATATCGACGACGAAGAGATTTGCAAAACGCGCGAGTTCAAAGGGGTTTAGAGGGGCATCGCCACCGACTCGGGCGAAATCACGCAGACCGATGGCTTTCAATTCAAATTGTCGCCACTTTTCGCCCGGAGGTAAGTCGGAGTGGACCACGCCGAGCAGTATAACTGAGCCCGGGGGTTCACCGAGAACCAATTAACGACGTTTCTTGGGGGATTTCTCCGGTCCCGTGCGGCTGAACTGGGCATACGCCACACGAAAGAGTTCCGACAGCGCCGAGGCTGTTTCAGTCGTGAGATTTCGATCTGCGCGAAGATGTGCCTCCACAATCTCAGGAGTCGACTCACGTGGAAAGTAGACGACTGCCTTGCCCTCATCCCCCTCCGATCGGCTGCCGAGAATCCTTTCCATAGGAACGTCGAGCCAGGTGGTTAGTCTCGCGATGTTGTCAGCATCTGGCTTCCCTGTGCCGTTCTCAATACGAGAAAGGGTAGAAGCGGAGACTCCTGTGGCATCGGCGACGTCACGCAGGCTAGCACCTAATTCGTCTCGCTTGCGGCGAATAGCGCGGCCCAGCTCTTCTGTATTCACCAGCATTCTATTGGTAGGTCTTTTCATGGACCTGAACCATATCACACGTCAGTTTTAGACACAAGACTTCGTGCTATAGCTGAAACACAAAGATAATTGCCGCTCGAAAATGGTTGAACCAGGGATTTCGGTCCCTGGTTCAGTCTCTGTAATTCAGTTGTTCTGGATTGAGTCTCTAAGGTTGGCGCTGCTGCCTAGCAGACATCGCCAAGTCGCGAGCCCGTGGCAACATCTCGATGGCCCTGGCAACCTGTAAATCGTCGGTCGTTACGAAGACGCGATCAGCCAGAACACGTCCGTAGGCAGCGGTCACAATATTGAACCGAAGTTGTAACTCGACGAAGGACCTGTTTGAGTCCAGGAGCGGCGTCGCAGCTTTGAGAGTTGGGTCATTGGCGACGAAATCTTTGAATGACTTGAACAGGGCTTCCGTGATGGGATAGTCCGTAGGCTGAAGGTCATGGTTGAAATCGATTGCCTGCTGAACTTTGTAAGTTTCGAAACCACGGACTCGCCCGTTGACCAATTCACGGCTGAAAGCAAAGATCGGATTTACCAGGCGGCGTTGCACTGGGGTAATTGTTCTTGCGCTGACATTCTCGTCAGGGGAGATTCCACCACCACCGTAGACTGCCCGACCAGTATCTGTCTTCTTCTCGGGGCCAACAGGTTTCTCCGGCGAGTTTTGATTATCCAAGCGAATAGATCCGCCGTGCGTGTAATAGTCGTAGAACCCTCCGTTTGAATAATCTCTCTGAATCAGCCGACCTGAGGGCGTGAAATACTTTGCCGAGGTTAGAGTTAAACCTGAGCCGTACTCGAGCGGAATAATGCTTTGGACCAAGCCCTTTCCAAAACTGGTCTTGCCGACGATTAAAGCCCGATCGTGGTCTTGCATCGCCCCCGCCACAATCTCCGAAGCCGACGCCGTATTTTCATTGATCAGTATGACCAACGGAGTCATATCTGGTGAAGTATTCCTCGATTCGTAGGTGTTATCCCTGAGTCCGTTTCGCCCTTTCTGCGTCAGTATCAATTGACCGCTGGGCAAAAAGACTTCTGCGACGTGGATTGCCTGATCGAGGAATCCTCCGGGATTGTTTCGCAGATCAAGCACCAGAGAGTTCATCCCTCTCGAGCGCAAACCTTCAATTGCATCCTGGAGCTCATCGGTGGTCGTGTAATTGAATCCCCGAGTCATATCAACGTATCCGACTCCGGGTTTAATCATGTAAGCATCGGGGATAGAAGGTTGTGGCACTGCATCGCGCGTGATTTCCAATGTCTGAACGCGCTTGTCGGCTGCCCTTTCGACCGTGATCTTCACCACTGACCCACGTGGACCGCGAATCTTGTCCCGCACGTCGATGGAAGGCTTGCCGGACATCTTGACTCCATCAACCTCGAGTATCCGATCTCCGTATCTCAGGCCCGCGCGATTGGCCGGCGCCTTATCAAAGGTCGCAGCTACAAAAGTGTCGGTATCGTTACCGATGGTGTAGTTCTGAATCGACGCGCCAATTCCAAAGTACTCGGAGCGTTGATCCGTCTTGAGCTCATCAAACTCTTCCCGATCGTAATAATTTGAATGCGGATCCAGAGAGCGCAACATTCCGATAATTGACGACTTGAAAACGGAGTTGTAGTCGAGTTTGCGGCCCTCGATATAGTTTTCTTTGATCACTTCCAACGCTTCGTCGAAGTCTCTTTCGATCAGCGGAATGGCACTCGGGTCCACTCTGCTACCCCTTCGAGCAGGGGCAGGGCCACCGCCAGGCAGTCTTCCAGCGGTTCGGCCAACAGGAGTTTGGGTTTGCGGTTTCTGTTGCGAGAAAACAAAACTCGGAACAGTGAGCGTGAAGAGAAAGAGGGCAATAACAGCCCGCGTAAAGATCGTATTCAACACCAGTACCTCAAATATGAATCTACCTATTCAACTTGTCGAACCGAATCCACCATTCGGGAATTCAATACTAAATGATGCGGTCTGAGCGGGCAAGGTTGTGCACGAGGGAGCGGCCCCCTGTCCGACTTCAGCGCCAAATAAACTCGAGCTCCGACTCATCGATCTTAACTTCTGTCGGAATAGAAAAGGTCTAAACGGCCCGAATGTCCACCT
Source organism: Pyrinomonadaceae bacterium (assembly GCA_035697925.1). Lineage (GTDB taxonomy): Bacteria > Acidobacteriota > Blastocatellia > Pyrinomonadales > Pyrinomonadaceae > PSRF01. The sequence continues at coordinate 6,116 of DASSCG010000122.1, read as the reverse complement.
GCCGGAAGTAGGCCATATATTACTTTAGTCGGAAGCGTGCCTTGACGGGCCTTCAGAAGCGTCCGTAGAATGAACTTACTAACGAGTGGCAACGTAAGTAACACATCAAGTCGACTGCTGGATAATTTTGAAGGAGCTTTAGACATGAGTAGCCCATACCAGAGAGAAGAGCACCGCGAGTCGGAAACAGTTGATGACCTGATGCTTCGCGGAGATGTGCCCCATGATTCAGATGATGATCCCTCTCGGACAGCCTCCTCCGTACGTGACATCGCCTCACGTATCCCGGAGAGTTTAAGTGCAATCGGACGCGACATCAGCCGTACGATTGAGCGCGCCATGTCCGCAAAGGACGATTACGTTGTAGCCGTTAAGATCTCTCCTGAAGCACAGGACAAACTCGAGCAGTTAGTTCAGGCAGGCGTTTTTCGAAATCGCGCCGAAGCTGCAGGTTTCCTTATCGACGAAGGTATTCGAACTCAGGCAGCACTGTTTGGCCGTGTCGAACAGAAGCTCGCTGAGATTGAACGTCTGCGCGCAGAGCTGCGCGGCATGATTAACGAGAAGCCAGCATAATCGACCCCTAGCGCCCTCCCCCTTAGTTGAACAGTAGACTGTTTCCCCACCACGGGGGTGGAGTACGCCCGAACAAAATATTAGTCGAATCGAGAGACACGTGGCAGAAACCTTTCAGCTCCCACCAACAACGATCCAACAATTTACGCTACCTAACGGCCTCCGCGTGATACTGAGCAAGGACCAGTCCGCGCCCGTGGTGTCGGTGGCTGTCTACTACGACGTCGGCTCGCGAAACGAGAAGGAAGGTCGCACCGGCTTTGCTCATCTCTTCGAGCACATGATGTTTCAAGGTTCTGAGAACGTTCCCAAAGCAGCCCACTTCCAATACATCTTTAATGCGGGCGGCACGATGAACGGTACCACCTCTACGGAACGCACAAATTACTTTGAAACCCTGCCAGCGAATTACTTGCCTCTAGCGCTGTGGCTGGAAAGCGATCGCATGCGCTCATTGAAGGTGACTCAAGAGAATCTGGACAATCAGCGGAATGCGGTTCAGGAAGAGAAAAGACTTCGGTACGACAATCAGCCTTACATAAATGCCTTTTTGCGAATCAATGAGCTGATCTTCAAGAATCCAGCCAACGCGCATTCAACGATTGGCTCGATGGAAGATTTGGACGCCGCGACGATTGAAGACGTACGAGAGTTTTTCCGCGTCTTTTATGCTCCGAATAATGCGGTGCTGTGCATTGTTGGTGATTTCGAAGAGCAGGAAGCTCGCTCTTTGGTGGAAAAATATTTCGCAGGAATTCCTAGCCAGCCTCAACCACCCACAGTTGACGTCACTGAACCCGGTGAGGTGGCCCGTACCCAGGAGACTTTCTTCGACAAGCTGGCACCCGCTCCCGCATTCGTTCTCGGCTGGAAGATTCCTGCTCGCAGGACGCCTGACTACTACGCTCTGACTCTGGCAGCCGAACTGCTGTTTGAGGGGGACAGCTCGCGTCTGTATCAGAAGTTAGTCAAAGGCGATGAGTCTGTAGTTTCGATTCAAGGCGGTGTGGACGAGAGACGCGGCCCGTCCGCATGGTACATTTTTGCTCTTCCCAAACCGGGTGAGGAAGTGGCTGTAATCCGCCAGCAGATCTTTGATGAGATAAAGAATCTCGGCACTTCGGGTCCGACGGATTCCGAAATGGAAAAGCTTAGAAACTCATTATGCAATGATGCCGTTCGTGGCCGGCAATCTACTATGTATCGCGCCCAACGAATTGCAGAATACGCGCTTTATGATAGTGACCCTCATCTGATCGATTCTGAATTAGATCAATATTTGCGAATCACCGCTGATGACATCAAAGGGGCGGTAAGTCGTTTTCTCGATGTTGAAAATCGAGTGGTCCTCGACATCATTCCGGAAGCTCTCGTTGATGAACAGGAAGAGATAGCCGCAGCCGCCTCGCCGCAACCAGGGGGCGAGCCAAAGCAACCTACGGCGCCTGCTCCGCAAATACCTGCTCCTCAACGAGCCCCAAGTGCGCCGGCTGTACGGGAAAACGGTCAGGCCGTGCCATCTCAGCAACCCGCAGAGGCTAGCACTCCAAACGAGTCAGGCACAGGGCCATTACATCCATAAAAATGAGTACACAGGAATCCTTTCGCCAGCAGGCCCCTGCGCCACTGCCTCCCAGACCGATCCACGTACCACGAGCGACCGAGCATACGCTTTCGAACGGCTTGACAGTTGTCATCGTGGAAGACTCCCGCCTCCCACTGGTCAGTTACCGTCTGGCATTCAGAGCGGGTGATGCGCATGATCCTTCAGAGTTGCCCGGGTTGACTGATCTCTTAACCGGCCTTTTAACAGAAGGCACGCATTCCCTCACGAGCCGTCAAATCGCGGACGAAGTCGGAAGGATGGGGGCGACATTAAGTTCCGGCGCTAACTCTGATTACACAACTGTCGCCGCCTCTTCGCTGGCAACTTTCAGCGACAAGATTCTTGATCTGGTTGCGGACGTGACTCGCAACCCTTCTTTTCCTGAAAACGAAGTCGAGCTGATCAAGCAAAACACCAAGGAAAGCCTTAGACAACAACGGGCGCAACCGTCTTTTCTGGCGACCGAAATGGTTTCGCGTGTTGTTTTCGGCGAACATCCTTACTCTGTGATTGCGCCCACTCTCGAGTCGCTGGATGCAACTACCCGAGAACGGATCGTCGAATTTCACCAGTCTAAGTTTTTGCCTAATAACGCAGTCTTTGTGATAGCTGGCGATGTTCGGTCCGAAAATATTCTGAAGAGGATCGAAAGTCTGTTTGGAGACTGGCAGCCTGGCCAACTACCAACCGATAATTTCCCTTCCCCACCGAACCGCAACGCGAGATCGGCATACCTGGTAGATCGGCCGGGCTCTGCTCAGTCGAACATCGTTATCGCCAATTCTGGCATAACGCGAACCAGCCCAGATTATTTTCCGATGTTGCTTATGCATACGGTGTTGGGCGCGAACGCTTCATCGCGATTATTCATGAATCTGCGTGAAGAAAAGGGTTATACCTACGGTGCCTATTCGAGTCTGGATGCACGTCGTACGGCCGGCACTCTCCGCGTCAGCGCTGAAGTACGAACCCCAGTCACAGGAGATTCACTGAAAGAGTTTTTCTACGAGCTGAATAGGATTCGCAATGAACCCGTGTCAGACAGAGAAGTGACGGATGCTAAGTCGTATCTAACCGGAGTGTTCCCACTCCGGCTCGAAACACAGGAGGGATTGATCGACCAGTTGGTGCAGATAAAAATGTTCGGTCTACCCGATGATTACCTGGAAACTTACCGGCAACAAATCCAAGAGGTCACCACTAAACAAATTCAGGACGTTGCGGTCAAATATGTGAGGCCTGAGGAGGCGGCTATTATCATCGTCGGCGATGGGGCCGAGGTGTTAGAACAGTTGCAGCTCTACACGAACGAGATCGAAATCTACAATACCTCGGGCAAACGCAAGGAAAAACCTACAGCTATTGGCGGGGAGGGTGCGGATGAAAACCCGGCGTTGATTCTGGGCGATTGGACGCTAGATATTCAAACTCCCTTCGGACAAAATATTCCGGCTACACTGAAAGTCTTGCAAAAAGGGACTGGGTTAGGTGGAAGCGTGACGTCAGAAATGGGCGACGCGGAAATCGATTCGGCGAGTCTGGTCGGCAATTCATTCAGCGCGACTTTATCGTTTGATATGGCTGGTCAGTCGTTGACAGCTCAAATTGTAGGCGAGGTCGACGGAGAGCAAATGGAAGGAAGCATCAGCCTGCAAGATTCACCTCAGTTGCCATTTACCGGCAGTAAAACATCCTAGTGACATTCTCACTAAAGCACTAAGCCTCAACAACTTCGTACCAAAAAAAAACGCCCGGCACATTGCGCATGCCGGGCGAAATCACAGGAGGAACCAAGGTGCGGTGGCCGCTATATTTTGCTGCCATCCAGCGAACCTCAAAACTCAGATGAGATCAATCGGCGAATCGTTGCTCACCCCTTCCACAGGCCCCTCAGCGCTCATAGCGAAGAATCATGCCGTTGCCGCCCACCGCCCAGCCGACCTTCTTGTTAAAGTGAAGAGCGTACAGATTGTTTTTCACCGTAGCCTCCTGTTGAATCCAGGACGCTCCGGAATCGTCGCTCCGTAAAATGGCGCCTGAGCGTCCTACTGCCCAGCCTTCCTCATCATTCACAAATTCAATGCTGAGCAACGTTGAACGTATTCCAGCAGTAACCGGCGTCCAGGTTATTCCACCATCGATCGTTCGCAAAATAGTGCCCCGCTCACCAACCGCCCAACCTTTTTTCTCATTTCGAAATTCGGTGTGGAACAGCGTGACCTTAGTACCGGATGATTGCCGGCTCCAGGTCTGGCCACCGTCGAGCGTGTTTAGGATGGTTCCCTCTGCTCCAACAATCCAGCCGCGCCGGTCGTTGTTGAAATCAATGTGGATCAGCTCCGAACGAGTAGGAGCTCGCTGGCTTTGCCAGGATTCGCCTTCGTTATCCGTATAAACCAGAATACTGTCAATTACTCGATCTCGCTTGCTTATTGAACCCACGACCCAACCCTTCTTCTTACTTGAAAATCGGACGCTGTAAAGCTCTACAGTCGCCCCATCGAATTCGCTCGGCAGAAAACGCCGCGACTCGGTCCACTGCATTCCATTGTCATGGGTTACAAAAATTGTATTGCCGGCAATGAGAAATCCGTCGTCTTTATCGCGGAAATAAATATCGTTAATCGCATCAGACGTACCAACGCTCTGGCGCACCCAGCTCCGTCCTCCGTCATCGGTCCGACCGAGGAAGCCATTATCGCCACCTACCCATCCTCTTTTGTTGTCCAGGAAAAATACGGTGTTCAAATCACCAGTCGCGGAAGGGATTTGCGTTGCAACCCAACCTTGTTGTGCCTGGGCCGCTAAGGCGGCCGTTAGCAACACAAGAAATGCCAGCGCAAATTGTCTCAAACCCTGATTATTCTGAAATGTCATTCTCATCACCCACGTTCGGTTAGTGCTCAGACACCGACTCCAGGAATGAATTCCTTCAATCCAAGTGAAAGATGGCTGATTGATTTCATGACTTTGTACATTAGTTCCGGCTCGTAATACAAATTGGGCCGCACATTCGAGTCGATGAATGCGCGGCCCAATCGTTAACTGCGATGCCAGAGCGTTTTATTGACGTACGGCAGTTACGCGGTAAACCTTGCCTTCAAAGACCACCACAACGCGTTCGCCCAGGGCGAAAAAGTCTGCAAGTTGTGGCTTTTGTTTCAGCAATGCAAAGTACTCCTCACTGCCAAACTTTATAGTAGTCTCCTGCAAGCGAGCTTCTGGTTTGAATTCCGCATCAGTCCAGACATCCTCGCGCAAATAGAAGGTCTTACCGCCGACAGTCCTTACTGCCGATGAGAGTGAATCTCGATCGAAGCGTTCGGCTTCCTTCTGTTCACGCGCGCGCTTGCTTAATTGGACTGCGGCAAGACCTGTCGTCGCTCGTGCTTCGCCCGCTTTGGGAGGTGGCGCAGGAGAGTTCGCACTTCTCCGCCCCATGATGCCGCCTGGTGTTGCAGGCCGGGTCACATCCTGCATCTGAAAATTGTTTTCAAGCGCAAGATAAGAAGTATAGGGCGTCACGATTCCGTAACGTGTGCCTAAATCAACAATCTCATCACGTAGCTCCTTCTGCTCACCATTTGTGCGCACCTGCTCCATCAACCAGCCAACCCGGCGCGTTGCCCACAAACGAGGCAGAAAGTCATTGGACTCGCTTCGGAGGGGAAACCGCAGATTGTTATAAAGATAGTTCCTGCTTGCGCCACTGGCTCTGCCGGTCAATTGCAATCGCACATAGTCCATGTCGATAGGATTGCTGTAGCGCCCAATGAGGGTCAGTTGCGAACCTCGAAAGAGATCTGGAAGATCTCGCGGATAAACCAAATCAGTTTGGACACCCGCCATATCAAGGCGCAGATCACTCAGCACTGGATAATTTACCTTGGCGAAGAAGTTCGAGACTTTCACTTCCAGATCTTCCTGAGGCTCG
>DASSCG010000121.1:0-7787 GCA_035697925.1 Pyrinomonadaceae bacterium | reverse complement strand
TCCTTTCCGGGTGTGCGAATTTTGGCGAAGGATACCCATCCGCTTCGGGCTAAAAGCCCCGATTGGTTGGCAGGATGTGCTCCGGATTGGACGGTAATTTATCTGAGCCAGAAGGGTAAACGCAAGTTGAGGCGTTGGTGGCTTGACACTCGTGAGCGCGTGATGGAAACAGATTTCCTGGGCGGACATTCCGCACTCTTAACAGTTGCTATGAACCGGAGGTTGAAGTCGCATTTGCGCCCGATTTTAGCAACCGATCTGTCTACCATTGCATCGAAGTTCCGGCACAAGTTGCACTGTTTTTGGATAGTTTTTAGGAGAAAGAACCATGTTTTATCGAAGAATGCTCTCGTTTGTCGCAGCTGTGGCTGTTTTAATCGCGACCACGAGCGCAACGTTTGCAAACAGCTCTGGGGATTCAATAAAGGACAAAGGGAAAGCGCGTGTTTTAACGCAGGTTAATATCGCCATCCTTATTCAAGACGACCTAATTTCTCAGGTAGGAAACGAACTGGACCTTACTCGCGACTTTATTCGGTCATTGCCTGCTGGGTCTCGCGTGATGGTCGGTTATATCACTAGCGGTACGCTTCAGACTCGTCAGTCGTTTACAACAGATCTGGAGAAAGCCGCGAGCTCATTGCGCATTCCTTTGGGCAGCCAATCGGCATCGCCGTTTAATCCTTATGTCGAAGTGAGCGAAGCTCTTCGCCAGTTTGACTCAAGTTGGAAGGGAACTAATGCAGTGCTTCTGATCTCGGACGGCCTGGACGTTTCACGCGGTTTTGATTCGAGCGCAGCGGCAAATACGCTAGACCTTCATCGGGCTATCAAACACGCGAATCAGCGAGGGGTTGCTATCTATTCCTTCTATGCCCCTTCGGTGGGTCTGACAAGTCGAAGCCGGCTCGCAGCCAGCTACGGACAAAGCTCGCTTAATCGCTTGTCGAATGATACTGGCGGAAAGGCCTTCTTCCAGGGCTCAACGGGATTTGTAAGTTTCGACTCACACTTCCGACGCCTGCGGGAAGCGTTGAACGCTCAATACGCGATGGCTAATTAATCGCCCTTTGAGTCCGAACAAATTGACCATGAAAAAGATACGCCGTCGGAAGCAATTCCGGCGGCGTTTTCTTTGTGGTCGAACGTATTTTGAAGTTAGACCACTTCCAGTGCCTTGGTTCGAGGGAAGCCACGATGGTAAAGTTGGGTTCGAAACAGGGATGATCCGAACGTTACGTTCAACCCTGGCCTTGGCCCTCAGATGCTGGTGGACTTGAAGCCGGCACAGACTATTAACCAGCTTCCTATCTGGTCGTAGACAGACACAGTGCGCGAATACTGCCTTATTGTTGAAGGGGCCTTCCTCTCGGAAGGCGAAGCTGAGCACGCCTTGAGAGATCCTTTTATCGAAGACTGGGTCGAACAAACCGGACACTTCCGCATTCATAACATGGATGAAATCCAGATTACCCCGGGCGTCACCTTGGGATCTCTGGGCGTGGTCATGCTTGAGGACCGCATTTTTGAGATCGCGAGCGTTGATCCCGAGCATCCGCTGACAGAACACAAGGCAAAGGGCGTCGCCGAAGCTTTACGGCGACAGGATATGTTCGATGAGATCAACGTAGAGCCGAGGGACGAAAGAGAGCAAGGGTCGGATGAGGTAGCTCAAGGTTGAAGAAGTCAACGAAAATACTATTAGGCATCATTACTATTTGGCCTGCTGCTTACATGTTCCTGTTTTTTGTCGGGATCATGCTCATGATGGTTCTCCTGCCTTCTGAAGCTGGTTCTACTGCTGGCCAGCCCCTATCGCCACTATTTCCAATCGGGTTCCTGGGCTTCTTCGCGATCCATATGTTGACTATCCTCCTGATAATGGGACTCATTGCCTTCTATATTGTCCGAGTCTTCAAGACACCTCTTGACGAAGCAATGAAAATAATGTGGACCGTTCTAATTTGTATGTTTGGCGTTTTTGCCATGCCCGTCTTCTGGTTTATGTATATATGGCGCGAACCACCCGCACTGATGCCTCGCCCAGCCGCTCTTCCATACCCCCAAGCTGCAGGCTATACAGATGCATCTGAATGGTCGCAGCGCGAGCACGAATTCAATCCGCAGAGGCCCCCTGACTGGCGCTAGCAACGACCGGTACTTGCAAATGCAACCTTCACAAATAATGGACGGGTCTTTTCTTAATGGTCGTGTGTGTCTGGTCGTTGGTGACATTACCAAACAGCAGGTGGACGTGATCGTGAATGCGGCGAATTCAACACTGCTGGGTGGGGGAGGTGTTGACGGCGCAATTCATCGTGTGGGTGGTCCGATCATTCTTGAAGAATGTCGCGAGATACGCCGCCGTTTTTATCCCAACGGTCTGCCAGCCGGCCAATCGGTCATTACATCTGCCGGAAATCTTCCTGCTCGATTCGTCGTTCACACTGTCGGTCCGATTTATGGCCAGCATGGTGGTCGCGAATCCGAATTGCTGGCAGCGTGTTATAAAAACTCGTTGCGGCTGGCCGTGGAAAACTCTATACAGTCAATAGCCTTTCCAGCTATCTCGACTGGCGTCTATGGATATCCTCCAGCTGAAGCCGCGGTAGTAGTCTCGCAAGGAATTAGTGAATTCCTGGCGACGGACCAACTCTTGAACGAAGTGAGGCTTGTGTTTTTTAAACCCACCGATATGGACGTGTTTCTTAGGAATCAGAAATTTGAATAGCTGACAGGATTAGTGATGAGCAGTATTGGCTCTAACAGTTGGAAACTAAGTAGAAGGAACTCGAATACCCGAATGATCGAAACGACTGAGCTTATCGAAAAACCGACAGATCTCGACGATGCTTTTTTGCCACTGCCGCTGCGCTCGCTGGAGCAAATTTCGTGGAATTACTGGTGGAGCTGGTCTGCTGACGGCTCGAGTATTTTTCGCGATCTTGATCCTGATGTCTGGGAAGAGTGTGAACACAATCCGCGGCAGCTGCTGGCGAGCACTTCAGAGTATCGCCTAAGCCAGATGGCTTGTGATCCAATTTTCGTGGACCGGGTGCGGAAGCTAAACGATCGTTTCCAGGAATACATGGCAAAGCCCCTATTCACACAGAAGGAGTCCGAACATTTTGGACGAGGTGTTATCAGTCCCGATCATCCTGTGGCCTACTTGTGCGCCGAGTTTGGGGTGCACAACTCCTTGCCACTTTATTCGGGTGGGCTGGGAATGCTGGCCGGGGATCACTTGAAATCTGCCAGCGACCTCCGATTGCCACTCGTTGCTGTTGGTCTGCTTTATCGCTTCGGCTACTTCCGGCAACGACTCAGGCGCGATGGTTGGCAGGAAGAACATTACGGCGAGACATATCCCGAGCAACTCCCCATTCAAAGGATTCTCGCTGAGGATGGCACGCCACTGATGATTGACGTCTTAATGCGAGACCGCACCGTTCATGCTCAGGTTTGGCTGGCGAACATCGGACACGTGCAACTTTACCTGCTCGATACAAATATTACTCAGAACGAGAACATAGACCGCTTGGTAACGGGCCACCTGTACGGTGGTGACCGCGAAACGCGAATCGTGCAGGAGATGCTACTGGGAATCGGCGGCGTCCGGCTCATCCGAAAGTTGGGAATAGAGCCGAGCGTCTTTCACCTGAACGAAGGCCATTCGGCATTTCTGACTTTGGAATTGGCGCGTGAGCTTATTAGCTCCGGCTTGCAATTCACCGATGCCGCGCAGATCGTTCGGGAGCGCTGCGTCTTCACAACGCATACGCCCGTCGCGGCAGGAAACGATGAGTTCGATCCGGACCTCGTGACAAGGGCATTTGGGCCGACCTATGAGCAGGAGCTTGGTTTGACTCATGAGGAATTTGTGGCCTTGGGTCGTGTTGATCCCGACGACTCGAAGGAACCGTTTGGGCTTACCCCACTTGCTATTCGCATGTGTCGTTCGACAAACGGCGTGAGCAGAAAACATGGCGAGGTCTCGCGAGCACTTTGGCAAAAACTATGGCCCGAAAGACCGGTGATTGAAGTTCCTATCACTCATGTCACAAATGGTGTGCATGCGCCAACCTGGGTAGCACCACTAATTCGATCGCTTTATGAGAAGGCTGCTGGTGAAGATTGGTCAGATCATACGCGGGACAAGAGTCGTTGGGAGCAGTACGTTGCGAACATTTCTGACGATGAGTTGTGGGGTGCACATTCATTATTGAAACAACGGCTGATTGCTTTCATCCGTCATCGTTCTTTTCATGCCCGTTTGGAACGTGGCGAAAGCACTCAATACACAGAATCGGCACGAACAATGTTTGACCCGGATGCCCTGACCATCGGATTCGCACGCCGTATAGCGGGCTACAAACGATGGAGCCTGCTGCTCAAGGATCCAGAAAGACTCATGCGAATTATCAGCAGCGCCGATCGCCCGGTACAGTTTGTCTTTGCCGGCAAAGCTCATCCGCAAGATCAGGGAGCGAAACTTATTCTCCAGCAGGTAGCCCAGTGGAAGTATGATCCGCAGGTTCAATCGCGAGCGGTTTTTCTTCAGGATTACGATCAGGAAATCGCGCGTCAGTTAGTGCAGTCAGTCGATGTTTGGCTAAATGTTCCTCGTAGACCCCTGGAAGCTTCAGGAACGAGTGGTGAAAAGGTGGCTATGAACGGCGGCCTGAATCTTTCCATACTTGATGGCTGGTGGCTGGAAGGTTACGACGGTACAAACGGATTCGCTATTGGCAATTCAGCTGAAGGCGCAGAAGCGGGCGACGTTGATGGGAGTGACGCGGAATCGCTTTACCAGGTTCTGGAGGAAGAAGTGGTGCCAATCTACTACTCGCGCGATTCAGCCGGTCTTCCTCGTAAGTGGATATCTATGATGAAGCGCTCCATTGTCACTCTAGTACCCGAATTCAACAGCGATAGGATGGTCGAAGAATACACGCGAAGGATCTATTCGTAGGTCCACAACCTGAGGGAGCACTACCTCTTTCCGTTCGGCCACGCACTAGTATTTCTTTCACTTGCTATGCCGCAACCCTCTCAAATCCGAGCGTTCCCGTGGAGACTGTTCTGGCTTCTCTTTGCCATGGGAGTTCTGGGTCTCGTGGCGATTATTCCGCTCGTCATCGACATGTTTGGCTCCTTCATCCGAACGGCAGAGCGCCCGGCAATACCTTTGCCTTTGCTCATTCTGATCGGAGTGGTACAAAACCTCGTCTTACTGGGAGTCATGGTTTTTGTTGGACTCAGGCTTGGGCCGAGTCTTGATCTCGGAGCACCCTTACTGAAAGATTGGCTCACTGGTAGCACGCGGCCCGAACAATGGAAGACGAGTCTCAAGGCAGGCCTCATCACCGGCTTAGCGATTGGCGTTGTGCTGGTGATCCTTCTACTGGCTGTGGTTCCTTTGCTTCCCAACTTGCCGTTCGTGATTGTGGCTAGACTGGCCATTTGGAAACGAATTCTGACCTGCTTCTACGGTGGTTTCTACGAAGAAATCCTCAGCCGGTTGTTTCTGTTGACACTGATAGCCTGGTTGGCAAACAAAGCTTTACGAAAACCAGGTGAGCGGCTTTCAGCCGCCGCTTTTTGGGTCTCTAATCTGATTGTGGCAGTGCTGTTTGGCCTGGGACATCTTCCGTCAGCGTCACTGGTGATGCCGATCACGCCTTTGGTGGTGGCAGTCGCTTTGAGTTTTAATGGCATCGCCGCCGTCCCCTTTGGCGTTCTTTACCGAAAACTGGGATTGGAGGCTGCGATGACGGGGCATTTCACTGCCGACTTTGTCATTTTCGTCATCGGTCCGGCGTTCCTTTCGAGGTAAATCGGGTTTTATTCGAAGCACTCTGCCCGATAATGACCGCCGCCATCCTTGTGTTAGACTAGTCTCCCAACTCAGGACGAATGCACATGGCCGCCCTTCCGCCGCATTCGCTCGTTTGTTACTTAGGTTTGCCCATTCATGAAGCATTGCACGATTTGTAAAGTTAAATACGACGATAGCGTGAGCTTTTGCCCGGTTGATGGTGAGGTTCTGGAAGACGATCCGTCTTCAATAGTCGGTACAGTCCTGGATGGGCAGTATCAAATTGAATCCATGCTCGGCAAAGGAGGTATGGGCGCTGTTTATAGTGCTCGGCACATCCTGCTTGGGGATCGAGTAGCAATCAAGATCCTTCCTCCCGAGGTGCGCACAAACGCAGAGTGGCTGCGTCGTTTTCGCCGTGAGGGTCAGGCAGCGAGACGCTTTCGACACCCGAATGCCGTCACCGTTTACGACCTTCGCACAGCCGGTGACGGCACTATCTACATGGTGATGGAGCATGTGGAAGGGCACACGCTCAGTCAGGAAATGAAAGCGCGCGGTCCCATGACTCCGGCAGAGGCGTACGAACTCCTCGAACCAATCATGAGTGTGTTGAATACGGCGCACGCTATGGGGGTCGTTCATCGGGATCTAAAGCCCGAGAACATCATGATCGGTAAATCGAGCACGGGTGAGCGAGTGACAAAGCTGCTCGATCTGGGGATCGCGAAGATGCGCGAGATTGCCGGTGGTGATGGCGGAGGCGCCACGGCGCTCACCATGGCCGGACAAGTCCTGGGCACGCCTCACTACATGTCGCCGGAACAGTGGGGCGAGTTGCCTCGCGATGGCGATTCCGAGATTGATGGCCGAGCCGACATCTACAGTCTGGGTTTGGTTTTTTACGAGATGATTGTCGGCAAACGACCTTATTCAGGCCTGACGCTTCACGAGTTGCGCAGAGAACATATCTCGGTCATGCCGCAACCGTTGCATGAAGTCGTTCCCGGAGTCTCGCGGTTCTTTAGTGAAGTTATTGCTCGAGCTACTGCGAAGGATCGAGGTGACAGACAGGCTACGGCCGGCGAGCTGGCAACTGCGTTGAAGGAAGCGATTAATTTAGATACGACTAACCAGCTGTCCAGAACACTTCCGGATCTTCCGCACGTTGAAGCTTCCAGAGCGCATACTTCTGAGATCCCCAAGGCTAGTCCGACAGAATCAGATGTAATCGCGCCAACTATTATTACAGTCGACTCTGGTGCCACTGTTTCAGCCATTCAAACTCCGAAGCCGCTCGCATCATCAGAAGCAACTCCCGCTGTGAGCAAACCAACACCACCGGCGCCTGCAAGCGGACCCGAGTGGAAGAGTATGGAGGCGTTTACTCCTTCGGTTGCTCCTGTAGCGGACACGCCGTCGAGTGTAACGATCCCCCAGGCTCCCAAGCCCCAGGTTGCCCAGCCGTCACGTCGTGGACCCATGATGTTTATCGGGGCAGGAGCGCTACTGCTGATTCTGCTCGTAGTCGGAGTGGGTGGGTTTTTCGCCTACAAGTTCTTGACGGGAAAAGCGGACGACACGTCTGAATCGACCAATACTAACCCGGCAAATGGAACCACGGTGGAGACGCAGAGCTTTGGTCGCTATTGGCTTGAGCTTCTTCCCGAGACCTTAATCGGAGAGCCCGTTCGTGTGGCGGGAGTCGTGCCCCTTGCTTCCGAACAGTCATTCAAGTTTCACTTCGTATTTGGTGAAGACGGATATTTGTACATAGTTGGGCCTGGTGAAAAAAACCAACCGACTGCGTTCTTAACTGCCAAGCCTCTTGAGATCTCTGGCCTGGACAACAATAAGGTCTCGAAACAAGACGATTTCAGTTTTCCGAGCGGCCTCGAGCATTGGCTAAAGTTGGACAAGAAAGCGGGAGCAGAGGACTACACAATCATTTTTTCACCCACTCCGCTTA
>DASSCG010000120.1:0-5363 GCA_035697925.1 Pyrinomonadaceae bacterium | reverse complement strand
GAGCACCGCGGTAGTCGCAGCCACCACGGCGGTCAAGATTACAGTGATGATGATGATAGTCTTTCGTCGCTTTGGTTTTGGTAGCTCGTGCGTCGCGCTCGCGGCTGGCGGTGCGGGAAGCACAGTGGTCGGCGCTGTCGCGCGATTGATGTTGGCATCAGTTCGATGAGGAAGAATGCTGGTATGAACTTCGCTCGCATCAGGCCCAACCCCCGCCGTTCCAGCGGCGACGATCGACGATGAGTCACTAATTAGCGTCGCGCCATCGACACGACAAAACTTCAGCGCTTCGTCAGTCTCGACGCGATTACATTGGGGGCAGCGTTTCATAGAATTCTATTACGGCAGGTTCAGGCGTTTCACCAGAGCGGCATAGGGGCTCAGAGACTCGGCGATAGAGCCAGTCTCATGGATTGCCTCCATTTTAGACGTGCTTTGAGTCTTGGGAATGAGCAGAGTAGCGACGATGAAAAAACCGATTGCGAAGATTGATTTCATTCTTTATCTCAGAACTTCAATTTTGGTTTTCGTCTGCCGTCGACGCAAAGCTTACCGCTCGCACTACTGTGCCAGTCCTGCGCGAAGCAGCCGCCTTCACCGATCTTGGAGACAATTGTGTACTGGGCGATCGTCGCGTTGGGGAAAAGGGTTTCGGTCACGGTGTTTTCGCCTTCTGGAAGATCCAAAAAGCGTAGCCCAAACCTATATAGAGGAACATATACGGAAAGGCACAGCCATTCCTCACAACTGGCGGCGAAGCCGTATCGCTAACGCATGGTGTTCGAGGCAAAGCCAGTGCACTAATGAAGTTAACACAGGAGGTCGGCAATTTTTCCTAGAATTTCACTAATTTGGCTGTGAACTTCGTCTCTGTCTCTTTTGTCCAGTCCTGTCGAAGCCAGCAAGAACGGCTCAAAAAGGAACCAGCCCAAGGATGAAGCGGCAAAGAAAGCCGCTAAGGTTTCGGCATCATACTCACTCGGTTTTTTTGTTTCCAATTTCTTATTTCTTATCAGTTCGATGAGCTGATTCATGATCGGAAAATGATGCCGGATCAGATGCGGGTCCGCACCATCGAGCATGGCTCGCGCCAACAGAATCCTTCGGGAAACATTTTTCCCGCTGATCTCAAAGAGCACGCCAACATTCCCCTCGATTCGATCAATTGCCGAAAACTGCTCGCCCACTTTGCTGAGTAATCTTTCGTGGGCGGCCATAATTACGCTCTCTTTGGTTCCAAAATAACGGTGAATGAGCGAATAATTGACGTTTGCCGCTTCGGCTATCTGACGGAGCGAAATGTCTGTCGGATTGTGTTTTGGCAGGAGCTTCTCAGTCGCCTGCAAAATCGCTTCACTGATCTCTGCACGCCCCTGCGGAACATTGTGGTTGCCCTTGTGCCGTCGAGCCTTTCCCGCAGACTTCCTTGCAGTGATGCGTTTCCTCTTAGCTAATTGTGTTTTCATATCTTGAAGTGGTTGAAACCTCCCTGCGAATAGCGCTAAACCACCGCACCCTGAATTTGTAATAACCTCAAGTCACTGCATTCTAACACCTTTTCCGGGATTGTAGCCACTGACCACATTCTAGGGTTGACATTATGTAGCCACTGGCTACATACTCTCCGGTCGCCTGTCAGCGAAAGTTAAGAATCCCGAGGAAATTTATGAATCGTTTAATGGTCTTTGGCGCTCTTATCGTTTTGGTGTTTGCCACTTCGGTCACCGCGCAAGTCGATGTGGCGACTGCCACCCTTAAAGGCACTATTACTGATAACGCCGGGGCTGTTATTCCCGGGGTGAACGTTATGGCCACCAGCACCGAACGCGGAGTTAGCAAGACCGTGGTGACGGATAGTAGCGGCAGCTACCAGATCCCTCTGCTCCAGCCTGGTAATTATGAAGTACAGATAGAAGCTACAGGCTTCCTGAAGCATTACGCGAACAACCTGACGTTGACCATCGGACAACTCGCCGTGCTAGACGTCAAACTAGAGGTAGGCTCAGTGAGCACGCAGGTGGAGGTTTCGAGCGATTCACTGTTGGTCGAAACTGAGCGCACGCAGCAGTCCAATACCATTGAACAACGCCAGATCGCGGCGCTCCCCAATATTTCCCGTTCCTTTACCGATTATATTTTCACGCTGCCTGGTGTGGCGGACTCCAGTGTAGCTTTCACCCAAAACGCGGCGCGTACTCTACGCAATACGCCTTCCAGTAATCTGTCAATCGGCGGAGGCAGTGGACGCGGAAATTATGTGACGATCGACGGTGGCGAGAATGAGAGTGGCTCAGGAAGCCTTCGGATCAGAAACATGAGTGTTGAGGCGATCCAGGAATTCCAGGTCAATCGCCTCGGTTTCAACGCGGAATATGGTTTTACGGCAGGTACCGCGGTCAACGTCATTACCAAAGGCGGCACGAACGATCTACGGGGAAATGCATACATCTTTTACCGTTCGCAAAAGACCTCGGCACGCAACCCACTCTTCTTCGGTAGCAAAAAACCCTACGAGCAATATGTCTTTCCTGGCATCAATCTCAGCGGGCCAATAAAAGAGAACAGGTCTTTCTACTTCCTGTCGTACGAAGGTCTCAAGCAGGATGAGGGGCTAATCCGGTCTTACACTTCCAACACAGCGCTTCTTAGCGCTACTGCGGCACAGAGTGCTTATCTTGCGCAGCTCGAAACCGGACCAAACTCGAACGACAACACTCGCCGCATTGCAGCCAATCTGAGACGAGGATTGTTCACGCAAACTAATTCAAATGCGATGAGAATTCTTCGCGAGAGTGAAGCCGGTTACGTTGCGCCTACGCGTCGCCATAATTTTATGGCCCGTCTGGATCATCAGATTAACCAAAACGACCAGTTGAGCGGACGCTTCAGTTTTTCGGATGAGAGCAGTTTTCTCATCGGTCAGGACAACAT
The DNA here is from genome assembly GCA_035697925.1 of Pyrinomonadaceae bacterium. Classification (GTDB taxonomy): domain Bacteria; phylum Acidobacteriota; class Blastocatellia; order Pyrinomonadales; family Pyrinomonadaceae; genus PSRF01. Next base: position 2,432 of record DASSCG010000120.1, on the reverse strand, counting down.
CGAAGCTCCCAGCACGCGGCTCGGCGACAAACTGCGCGATTACACCGTGGTCGGCACTTGGAGTCACGTCTTTTCAAGCAATTTCATTAATCAGTTTCGCGGGCAGTTTGCCAAAAGCGATCTGGCGCAGCGGTCTCCTAATCCTGAAACCCCGATCATTCAGATCCTGGGCGCGATCAACTATGGACCACCGCCTGTCGAACCCAGCGACAAGTTTCAGAAACGCTATCAACTCGAGGACATCGTGTCATGGAATCGGGGCGTTCATAGTTTTAAGTTCGGCGCCTCTTACCGTCCTATCACATATGATTTCGATTATGGTATCGCGCGTCAGGGATTGTGGGCATTCGCCAGCGGTGTCGTCCCGCTCGCCCTCGCGGTTCCTGCGGCAGACCGAGCTGCGCTAACGGGACCGTTGGCTCCTCCAGCTTCGACTGTGCTGACTGCATTGCAAACTTTTAATTTCAACCTTCCCGCTCAATGGATTCAGGGCTTCGGCGACACAACGTTCTCAGCGAGACAGGACAATCTAGGGCTCTTCGCTCAGGACTCCTGGAAGGTCACACGAAACTTCACACTTGATTTTGGAGTTCGCTACCAGATCGACGGCGAGCCTGAACCGCTCGGATCAAACAGCAATATTTCGCCTCGGCTTGGCTTTGCGTGGAATGTTTTTGGTAATGGCAAAACAGTAGTGCGCGGGGGTGGCGGCACGTTTTATGCGCCGATCACAGCTCAGATCTTTACAGGCGTCCGGCTACAGCGCGATATCGGCGATCAGTTGTACTTCAGTACGGCGTTGTTAACCGATCCACCGCCGGTCAGTTCAGCGGCGATCTGGCAAAGAGGAATACAGCTCGGCAGGCTGCCTTTCACGATGCTGACGGAGGACGACGTCCGTTCGTTTGGACTGACGACCGGACCACGTCAGAACAACCGTCGCATTGCGGATGTGGATCCTGGCGGTTACGTCAATCCATATTCCATCCAGGCTGGTCTTGGCGTTCAGCAAGAGCTTGCAAGGGACCTGGGCGTAGAACTGTCGTACCAATTTTATCGCGGCGTTCACCTTCCACGCGCTTACGAAGGAAATTACCGCGAAAGCGGCGCATGTGCGCTGAACCATCCTCAATGCGCTTACGGGCCGCAGTACGTGAGGATTGATCCGACAATTGCTCAGCTTATCATCCACTCGTCAACCGGGAACTCGGCCTATCATGGAATGACCGCTTCGTTAACGAAGCGATTTACCAACAATGTCCAGTTTCAAACCAACTACACCTTTAGCAAGACAATCGACGATGTGTTCGATTATGCCGGTCCTGGTGCAGCGCCCTTCCCTTCCCGACGCTACCTAGATCGTGGTCTGTCGTCGTTTGACATTCGCCACAATTTTGTTGCCAGCGGCGTGTTCGTTAGCTCGTCCAGGAATGCGCTTTTGCGCGATTGGACGGTGAGTCCGATCGTAAATCTGCGTTCGGGCGTTCCGTTCAACCTGTTTCTAGGTGCGAGCGTCAACGGAGACGCAAACACGACTGACCGTCCGTTCTTTGCGCCGCGCAATTCCGGTCGTGGTCCAAATTACTTCAACGCAAATATGCGTGTGAGTCGACTCCTCAGATTCAATGAACGAGTCGGATTGGATTTCATCGTTGATGTTACCAACCTGTTCAATCACACGAATTTTCTGCGGGTCAATGACGTAATTGGCGTGAATTCGCCGCTCTTGCTTGGACCATACACGGTCGAAGGTAATCCGACACTTCCGGCGACTGCCCCGCTCGGTTTCACGGCAGCGTCTTCAGCGAGGCAATTTCAGTTTGGTTTGAAGCTCAAATTTTGATTTGACGAATGGTTATGGCAACGCAATTCGCGGATAACGTCCGCAGCTCGACAGCAACAGCATCTGCCTCGTTTACGGCGTGGGTCACCTTTGCGCTTACGTTCGGGCTGATGATGTCCGATTACATATCGCGGCAGGTGTTGCTGGCTGTCTTTCCATTTCTGAAATCTGCTTGGAATTTGAGCGATACCCAACTGGGTTCGTTAGTGAGCATCGTGGCGCTGATGGTCGGCGTTTTGTCTATACCGATTTCGTTTGCTGCTGATCGTTGGGGCCGCGTTAAGAGCATCGCTGCGATGGCTTGCGTGTGGAGTTTGGCGACGATCGCCTGCGGACTGGCGACGAATTACGGGCAGATGTTCGCAGCTCGAGCTGTCGTCGGCCTTGGCGAAGCGGCTTACGTCACGGCGGGGGGCGCCATTCTGATGTACGCCTTTCCGCCAAGGCAGCGCTCCACCGTGATGGGCGTTTTTCTTGGCGGTGCTTTGTTCGGTTCTGTCGTCGGAGTCGCGCTGGGCGGTGTGGTCGCGACGCGGCTCGGATGGCCGTGGGCGTTTATCGCAGTCGGTGTTCCAGGGCTAGCGCTGGC
>DASSCG010000119.1:0-3261 GCA_035697925.1 Pyrinomonadaceae bacterium | reverse complement strand
CAGCCTCAGATTCAAATAGATGCCCGAAATCGCAGAAGCGCACGCCAGAGCCGAGAAAAGAATTAGTAAAGGAACCTGCCAGCTTCCTGCAAAAAAGTAAAAATGCGCCTGGCGGAAGTAGCGGGTAAGAGTTCCGGGAGGAGGCGTTTTGGTAACTACACCGCTGGCTGCATCAATCAAAAGCGAGTCGGCGCCCATTCCCCCGATGGCCTGGTAAACTGGCTTTCCATCACGCATCAGGAGGGTTAGCGCTGTGATGGGCAATTGTCTGCCGGCAAATTCATTTGCGCGGGCCATTGCGTCCCCGGGTGTGACTGACACTTTGACGGCGTCAATGCTTGCAACTGAGCCGCCTTCAATAGTGTTTGGCCACGCGTAAAGCAATCCACTCGAGGCCCAGGCGAGTACCGGTATGGCTACAATTATTCCCAGCCAAGTGTGTATCCGATAAACAACACTTCGCATATGAGTATGCTCTCGCCTCCTAAGACCAACTTAAATTTAGCGTGTGAAGCTGGGGAATCTCAGCGGGGGTAAACCACCCTTCCCAGCCTGCAAATTTGAGCTGTTTGAAGGGCAGGCCTTACCGCTCGCTAATTTGCAAGTTGGGAAGGGTGGTTTACCCCCGCCTGAATTCCGTAATGCTCAACGGTCAGTCTTTAGCAGCATTCACCCTTTCGGGTGCCGGTTCATCCAGCAGCTGCTTAATCATCTTGCCAAGCTCCGACGTCTCTGACTCGTGCGCCCCCAGGGCGATGAAACGCACCCGGCCGCGGCGATCGATCAAAAAGGACATGGGATATGAGAAGGCTCCGTAATTCATGTCATTCTCACGCGAGTCGGCGATGACAAATCCATACGGCAAGCGGTTCTTTTTCTTAAACTCGCGGAGATACTCCAGCTCCTGTGGTGGAGTGAGGGTCTTACCCTCGGCGTGCCCGAAGTAGTTCGTGAGACCAAGGATCACTAAACCTTCATCTTTATAATTCTCATGCCATCTCTGCAATTTCGGAAAAGTATAGCGACAGGGTCCGCACCAGTGAGCCCAGAAATCCAGCAGCACGACTTTCCCGCGCAGTTCAGAAAGTTTCACTGGTTTTTGATCGATCCACTCCGTGCCTACAATCTCCGGCGGATTGGCATCGGTGGGACTTGCTGCCTTCAACACCGTGGCGATATTTGACGATGGATCAAGATTGGCCAGTCGCACGCGCGCCATTTTATTGAGATTCCCAGATGGCAAAGAAACTGAAAGTCTGACCAGGTCCTGCAGGACCACGAGGGCCGCTGCTTTTTGGTTAAGTTTCTCCAGGGCATCAGCAAGAAAGGATGCCGACTTGAACAGCCTTTCATCTCGCTTGTAGCCCGTGAGCTTCTTTGACTCGATCGCCAACTGCGTCGCTTTTCCCATTCCCCTGGCATGCTTCGCCATGCGTTCATAATCTTTCGCACTATTGAAAGCATCCGTCAGGAGTGTTTCCATTCCATAAAGCTCGTCCAGGTTTCGCGGTTCGGTTTTTACATACGTGTCGACCACCCTCTCAGCTTCGGGCAGCACGTTCTTCTTAATGGCATGTAGCACCACTACAGCGCGCGCTACTTGCGCTTTCTCACCGGTTGGAATTTCGGCGATGAACATTCGCATCTCCTTAAGCGCGCCATCAGAATTGCCCGCTAGGTGGTGCAGCATGCCCAGGTAGTAGCGATCTGTTTCCTTCAAATTGCCACGTGCTTCCAGCAGAGCGGCGTTGCGTGCCGCCAGATCCTTCTGCTCTTGCTTGGTTGTTGAATCCAGTTTTGGGTCGTAGGCGAGTTTCTGTTTGTTGAACTCAGCGAATTTCTTGTCGAGATAGTTGTTAGCTTCCTCGTACAGCGCCTGAGCTGTAGCAGCGTCACTTGGCCTTTCCGACAATTTTGTAAGATGGCCGTTTTGAGCAAAAGCAGGAGACGGCAACATCAACCCTATCAGGACCAGCAAAAACGCCCCACCACGCATATTGATTAGAAGACTTTTCATCTGTTTACAGTTCGCAACAAGAAGCTGACAATTCAAGCGGTTTCGCCCGAAAAGTATTCCAAACCAGTCCGCGTTAGCGGACGAATGAGAATAGCCCAGCGATTCATCGCTGGGGAGCGGCACGCGATCATCAGTCTGAGTCCGTGAAACGGACGACTGAAATCAGATAACCCAGCATTTTACTCAGCCGTCCGCTTCACGGACTGGTTTCGATTGACTCCTTATTCCCAGCAGTGAACTGCTGGGCTATTGTCAATCGTCCGCTTACGCGGACTAAGCTGGGCAAAGCTGGGTCCAGCTTGAGCTTGCTCGTTTTCCCAACACACAACCTAAGGTTGAAGTCAGCGGTTTGCTCCGACGCTGTTAAAACGATCCGGTGAATAAGCATCAAGGTCCGGGGGAACGACATTATCCACTATCAAGCCGGCAATCAACTCTCCGGTGACGGGGGCCAGCAGAATCCCATTTCGGTAATGTCCTGTGGCAAACACCAATCCTTGAGTTTCCGCGCCTCGACCAATGACCGGCAAACCATCCAGGGCCCGCGGACGCAATCCCGCCCAGACATCAGTTAGCGGTAACTCGGAAATTCGGGGTGAGATTTCCAGAGCGTGAGACAAAATCGAATGAACCCCGCCAGCCGTTACTGCCTTATCGAACCCCACCGGTTCAGTAGTCGATCCAGAAAGGAGTCGACCATCACGGCGGGGGACCAGGTAGCCTCTGGGACTATAGATGATATGACGTGCAATGCCCGGCGCTGAATCGGTTGCGTCAAAGCAAACCATTTGCCCTCGCACCGGCTCGATACGCGGAATAGTCGAGACCGTGTCCGCCAAGGTGATCAAAGAACTCCAGGACCCGGCTGCCATCACGATTGTTCCTGTACGAATGAAGCCGCGTGAAGTATCCACACCTTCAATTCTCCCTCGGGTAGTTCGAATTGATTCGACAGTCGTACTGGACATCAGCCTAACACCCAGTTTCTTGTTGGCTGCAACCAGCGCAGATAGCAAGCGACGGTTCTCAACCTGAATGTCGTTGGGAAACTTTAACGCGCCTCGAACACTTTGAGAGATACACGGCTCGAGGTTTTGGGCATCGCTTGAATCGAGACGTTGGACGTTCAAACCAGCGCGAACCTGCCACTCATAACGGTGGTCAATCTCTTGTTGATCAGCATCTGTGAAAGCCAGATAAAGAGTTCCAGTTCGATCGAGTTCCGTATCAATTCCAGTTTCTTC
>DASSCG010000118.1:0-4562 GCA_035697925.1 Pyrinomonadaceae bacterium | reverse complement strand
GGTGGTCTAAGTGTCCACAGAACAAGACGTAAGCCACCGGAACTAAACGCGATGAAACTGGCTGATTAAGACTGCAAAACCTTTATTCATCGGTTCGATTCCGATCGCCGCCTCCAAATCTAACGTTAAAAGCTAAGCGAGTTAGCAGCGCCAATGCTAATGGCCCGTTGAGAGGTAAGTGTGCGAAAAAAGGGGTCTCCTCACCGGGGAAATGTGATGACGCATCTTGGCAATCAGCGTAGATTTGAAACGGCTGAAAGAGTTAGGAGGATACAACTATGGCGGATCCGATCGCTCGAAAGCGTCTGAAGAAAAAAAATGCTTGACCGATGGGAGAACGAGGGCGGAAGGATTCCCACCGAGACAACAAGTGCGGATGCGATCAGACCGACAAGCAAAGGTAAGGGCCACGGTAAGAAACTATCTTCTCAGCGCGATAACTCGACCGTCGGCGCGCCCGCATCTCCGACGAGGAGGCCCAAGCCTGCTCGGAAATGAGTCAGGCTCGAAAAAAACAGCCTGCAAAGATTGGGACTGGGTTACGGGGAGCGCCGAACCCTTCGCGTGAGACGAAACTCTAACCTGATGCCCGAGCTTTCCTTGACGAACGGGCGCGACTGCGCACGATCACTACCGAGCAATGCGCGTTCATCGCGACCGCCTCGGAGACGCTTCCCAATAAAAATCGCTTGAAACCGCGCCGCCCATGTGAGCCGACGACAATCAGGTCGGCGGGCCATTTTTTCGCTTCTTCTAGAATTACATCTTTCGTGCTACCAGAGAGCACCGCCCCGATCGCTTCCAATCCTGCGGAAGCCAGCACTCGTGCAACGCTGCTGACCGCCTCCTGAGCCTGCTCATTGTTTCTCAAGCTGGAGCCTTTGAGCGCCCATGGTTCTTCGACACTTACAATCTTGAACTCGCTCCCTTCGGGCCAAGGTCGTCCGGCGAGGGCTTCCGCCGCCGCCATCGAAGTCTCCGAACCGTCAGTGGCGAGCAGCACCCTTCTCGCGCTATACAGAGTGTGTGTGCGATCTTCCCCTACGTCACGAACGATCTGAACCGAGCAAGGAGCGGAAGTCACGACCGCTCTGGCGACGCTGCCAAGCATCCAGTGCTCAAAGTTCTTGCGGATGTGAGCTCGCACGAAAATCAAGTCCGAAGACCACTTCCGTGCGAAGAACGGAATAAGATGTCGCGGGTCTCCCCTCGTCACCACTACTTCCGCTGGAATGCCGGCCGCCTTTAAGCGCTCAACGGCGACGCCGGTTATTTGTTCCCCCCTCCTTTTCATCTCACGCCGCACGCCCGCCTTCCCGTAGCCTGCCTCGCGCCACACTTCCAGCGGAACATCTGCGTCGACCACAACTGAAAGCACGTGTGCCGTCGTGCCGTCGGGCCACGGGAGCACTCCCACCGCGCCGACGAGCACTTCCGTTGAAATCGCTGAATCAACGGCAATCAATAGCTTCATGTTCAATGCCTTCATAAGCAGACCTTAAGGTTCAAAGCGTTCCAAGCGATCTTCAGCATGTCACGTAAAAGCCGTCTCATTCAAGACTGACCGTTGGCATATTAAAGCTCATAGTTTCCGGCGGCCTCCGGTTGATAAAGGACCTCGTCAACTTTAAGTCGGCGCACGCCGGAAGGTACGGGCCACTCAATTGTGTCTCCTCGTTTGTAACCCAGAATGGCGGTACCAATGGGCGCCAGAATAGAAATCTTACCTTCGCTAAAATCCGCCTCTGTCGGAAACACTAATGAATAGGTGTTCGCTTCTCCGCTCACCAAATCCTTCAAGCGAACTTTTGAACGCATTGTGATCACATCGGCCGGGACATGCTTTGGATCAACAATTTCCGCTCGATCCAGTTCGGCTTCCAACTTGTTCAGGTATTCTCTGTCGACCCCGTTGCGCTCACGCGTAATTTCGATTAATCCGCTAAGACGTTGATAGTCCGTTTCGGTTATATAAATCTTCACTGTCTTTTGTGATTTCTTCTTCATGGTCTGTATTCCTGTCCCTTGATAATGAGATTGCTTTCCTTTAGTGATGGCGACATTTATGCTGCCCCTTACAGAGACTTAGCTAAGCTCAATTACGCTGCTGGTTTTAAGTGTGGACCACCAAAGTTATTCGCCCGCACTACCTCAACTGAACAGTGCGCTCCTAATGCAAGCGCCTCTGCAGCTTTGCCGATGCCCGGTCGCTCATAGCCCTCGTCTAACTCGCGGCTTAATCCGCGAGAGTCGATGAATATGCAATCAGCCGAGAACCTGCGTGCCTCATGAAGGAGTACGTCTTGCGGTTTCCCATCCCTAATAGCAATTGAAACCGTTAGATCCTTCGCCCGCAATTCCTGTGCGGCTTGCTCCAGCATCACCATGGTTTCCGAATCCTTCCTGGGATCGCGCGGGCCATCTTTACGCACCACCACTAAGCGTATCTCGCTTCCCTGTGGCCAAGCCCGATCCGCCACGGCGTCAACCACTCGGGCCGCTAAGGCCGCAGATCCATCTAAGCCAACGATGATCCGTATTGGAAAATCATCCTTTCGATCAGACGCCCGGGAAATCCGTACTGAGCAATGTGCCTCTCGAGCTACTTTGAGCGCCGGTCCCGCGTAATCAGTTATGTGCGCTGAAGGACTGGTGTTTGATCCCACAATAATGAGTTCGGCTCCCCACTGTTTAGCTTTTCGCACAATCTCATTCGCAAGCGTCGCCGTATCCTGCATGACCTCGGCTTTTACCGTACCCAAAGGAAAGATGGAACTAATCCGGCGTTCAGCCTCAAGTGACAAAACACGTTGCTCTTCATAGTCCCTTAACGCTGGGGCAAACGAAGACGCCCCTGCAGTGAGAACCTTCATTCGACGAGCGCTAACAGCGCGGGTAATTTCGTACGGCGACAAAGGTAGCCACACATTTGTCACTGCTACAACGGTGTCGAGTGCTGGCGGCAGTCCCGCCCTTCTCAAATCGTCCAAGGCCGTTTCAGCACTTTCAGAACCATCGTATGGAATCAGGACCTTAATACTCTTGTTCTGGTCCCCTGCGTTAGATACTGCGTAAGACGGGCGTGCAAGACTTTGTTCATTTGTGGCTCTTTGTAATGACATTTTGCTCTCTCCGCAATCCAAAGGACTCGATTGTTTATTCGCGACGCAGCAGCTCAGCGCATCCTGGCCAGCAAACCAAAATTACGTTCTGGGTAGTAAAAGGAACCGACCATTTCCCAGTGCTCCAAATCGAAACGGCGCCGGGCGCCACACGCGACACATGTGCGGTAAGTCTCATTCCCTCGGCTAAACGGGCGACTCAGGTTTACGTGCCAGCATCCGAAGATTCGCGCCGTGACTCTGCTCACCTTACTGACCAGGTCCAGCACCACGGCCGATAAATCTGTGCCAGCTTGTTCAACCACTGCTTCCATGACTCAATTCCTCCACAATCTTTGTTACCGTCCTTGTATCCATCAATCAAAACGAACGCCTGAAACTTCCAGGACCATCTCTGCTCGTTCGGAATCCTTAGCAATACCTTCGAGCAGCACACGAACACCGATTGCCTCACCTGGCTCAAGTGCCGTTTGCCGCGCGGGAATGACCATTACCGTCCGCTCGCGCACAGTTGAGTTTTGAGCGTCGACGATTGCGCCGCGCATCTCTAACCCGCTTATGATTCGTCCAGTGTTGTTTCTGACGGTCGCTGTCAGATCTACCGCTAGACTATTGAAGGGGTGTACCTGTTCGGTGCCCAGTAGTTGAGCTATTTCAATTTGGTCGCGAACTTCTTCGAACTCTGGCACTCCAGGTCGTAAGGCACTTGACAGACGCGGCACTGAATACGAGTTCACAGGCTGGGTCATAGCCGCATAGTGCAAACCCGCTGCCATTAGGGCGATGATCATGGTGATGATGGCGGCCAGGATAACTATTGGCCACCGGAGTTCTGGCTCTCTAATTAACAGTGGACCTTGGTATGACATAATTTTTGTATCTCCTAATTAATAGAATTTATCGGTGTTCACACGCTTCAAGACTTACCGCGATTGAAAGCCGATGACGAAACTGTGCCCACAATCTTTGCAGATGTATTGATCCTTTTCGTGGGCCCCTACTACCAACCGGACTTCGGAGCACTGCGGACATTCCACGAGCCATTGCTTCAACATTTCCAACCAGTTTTCTCCCGCACCTTTTTCAATGTCAGGTGCGGTTAGGGAAATGTGTTCGCTTGGTCCTAATCCCATATCTTGGTCGCTCCGTTTGTCAGTCGCGTAATGACGATTGTTACAGTGCTAGATTAGCGAGGAAGGCTAATGCGGAGTAGCGTATTAACACCTGAATTTTGCGGGTATTAACACCCGACGCTTATCAGGCGCTTGCGTGGTTTGGCAGTTACGACCAGGAAATTCTGATAACGGAAAGTGATTCCGGTGAATGAAACTAAGGAAAGGAATCAAGCGACTCGATCGCTGAAACAATGCGTTCATCGGAACAAGCTTATTGGGCCAAAGGCCGCACCAGGGGCATAGCCCAAAATGGTAAAGCCACCGT
>DASSCG010000117.1:0-4661 GCA_035697925.1 Pyrinomonadaceae bacterium | reverse complement strand
TTCATTTGCTCCCGAGCAAGTTCATGCTGTGGATGAGACTTAAGCCCTGGATAATTGACCCGCTCTATCTTCGGGTGTGATTCGAAAAAACGCGCGAGCATCAGGCCGTTTTGGTTGTGGCGCTCGACCCTTAATCCCAATGTTCTTAACCCCCGCAACAACAGCCACGCGTCGAAAGGGCTTAGTGCCGCCCCCGTCACAATGTGGAACCGCCACGCACGCTCTATGAACGCCGGTGAGCCTATGATCACGCCGGCCGTAATGTCGCTGTGGCCGCCGAGATATTTCGTCGCACTATGAACAACCACATCGACGCCATATTGGAGGGGTCGCTGATTAATTGGCGTCGCGAAAGTGTTATCGACAATCGTAGTGATCCCGCGAGTCTTTCCCAATGCTGCCACCGCCTGAAGATCGGTGAGCCTCATGAGCGGGTTTGTCGGCGTCTCAGCGTAAATGAGTTTTGTGTTAGGCCTGAGCGCCTCAGCCCAGCGCTGAGCATTTGTCTGATCCACAAACGTGCATTCAATCCCCCATCGCGGCAGCAGGTTTTCCAGAAGCGCAGTCGTATTCGCATATAGATTTCGCTGCGCGACGACGTGATCTCCCCTCTCTAGCAAGCTCAGCACGGAGGTGGAGATCGCGCCCATGCCAGAAGCAGTTACCATAGCCGCCTCGCCACCTTCGAGGGCTGCCATTACTGCCTCAACCTGCTCGTGGGTTGGGTTACCGTACCTTGAATAATACTCAGACGGCTTAACAGCCTTCGCCAGCGCCGCAAAGTGTGCGGACGACTCCGCGCGAAAGGTTGACGTCTGCCAGATCGGAGGGTTGATTGCGCTTGTCCGATTGAACTCTTGTGACGCGTGAACGCACTTTGTCTGCAAGCCTTGAGCGCCGGCGACGTCTTTCTTCATAGTTCTCCTCTTATCTAACGATCTATCGCTGGCTGGCTAGGATTTACCTTGAAACTGCCCTGCCTTGAAATTGGCCTTACCGTTTCTGAAAATGGTATCTAGGACTCGACCTGTTTCCGAGCTATGATTGTGGGACTCTAAGTTGATGGACCCGGCATATTCAATATCCAATTCTCAATTGGTCTTTCCACGGAGGCCGGATGACAATCCCGAACCTGACTCTTAAACGAGGCAACGGCTCAAATCTTTATAGTCAATTGGTCGAGGGACTGGAACGCGCCATTCAGGCAGGTGAACTGAAAGACGGGGAGCGTTTGCCGTCTGAGAGACAACTGGCCGCACAACTTGGGCTCAGTCGCACCACCGTCGTCAGCAGTTACCGGGAATTGGAATCGCGTGGATTGGTTCGCGGTCACGTGGGAAGAGGCACCTTTGTGTGTGCAAGACCGGAAGCGACCGATGCTCCCTTTGCTTGGCGCGGCAAGGTTTCGGCGGAAACGGCCCTTAACAATTCTTCCGCGGTCCACGATCTGCTACGTCATTCAGCTAACCCGGATCTGATCTCCTTTGCTTTGCTAATGCCGGCCCTGGAATGCTTCCCCACAAATGAATACCGGCGAGCGGTAGACCAGGCAATCAAGTCGCATTCGACCGAGGGATTCGGGATTGGTCCAACCGAGGGACAACCAAAGCTGAGACGCCTGCTTGCACGTCGTTTCCGCGTAAAACCGGAACAGGTCTTGATCGTCTCCGGGGCACAGCAGGGATTGGATCTCGTGGCGCGATGTCTGCTCGATCCCGGTGATGCCGTCATCATCGACAGGCCAGGTTATGTAGGAGCGATTCAGAATTTTCGTGCGGCTGGAGCGAAGCTAATCGGATGGGATGTGGTGCGTTCCGATTTGGGAGAACTTGAGGACTTGATTTTGCGCTATCGCCCTAAGCTCATTTGTACTAACCCGACATTCCAGAACCCTACCGGTCGCACGCTTCCTTTGACAGAAAGACAGGAGCTATTGGCTCTGGCTGCTCGCTACCGAGTTCCAGTAATTGAGGATGACCCCTACCGGGATACAGCGCTGGCTGTTACTCCACCCCCAGCTCTTTTTCAATTGGACACGTCGAACACTGTCATCTCCCTGGGCACATTTTCCAAGACGCTGGCTCCAGGGCTGCGTCTTGGATGGTTATTAGCTTCCGAGTATGTTGTCCATCAGCTCGCTTTAATTAAAGAGCGGCAAATACTCTTCAACGGAGGAGTCGAGCAACTAGCCCTGGCTGAGTTGCTAGAGAATGGTACGTACGACAGCCATTTAATAAGGCTGAGAGAAGAACACTTGGAGCGATGGAACGTAATGAAGAGATCTCTGGAACAACACCTGCCCGCTCGATCGCTAACTTTCAGTTTTCCTCTCGGCGGCCTTCATTTTTGGTGCCGATTACAAAACGGTGTGGCAAGCCCGCAACTTAGCCGCCTATCACTCTCGAAGGGCGTAGCCCTGGCAAGCGGAGAAGTATTCTATGCCGATAGTGGAGCAGGTCGACACGAGTTTCGGCTGTGCTTTACATCAGTCCCAGCCGAAAAGATTGAAGTAGGTATCAAGCGATTGGCGGAGGCTGTTAAAGCAGCAGAGTCAGACTCGTCGCGCCGCCAAAACTCTTTCGTCCCACTCGTTTAAGCCGAGTGGGACGATTGGATTACCTGCATGCCAGCGTTTGATGAATAAACGACATTAGTTTGAACGGCTTAATTCCGATTTCAATCGCGTTAACTCTCCGAGCAGTTTGGTTTCCGCCACCGCGTTTTCCTTGTTCAATATTCGGGCGATGTTGACGATTTCAAAGTTTAGCGTTTCGATTTCGGTTGGTCGCTTGTTGTTAATGTCTTGCAGAGTCGAGATAAGCTGTCCGTCTGAAGATTTGCTGATTAGCAAAAGCCTTTCAACGACTTCATCCGCTTCGAGATCGATTCCGTTTTCTTTGGCAATCGCGGCGCATTCGGCGATGACTCTTTTGGCAATGTCGAGAACCTGCGCCTCGCGCTGAAAAATACCGTTGTCAATTTCGAGCAGCGGGCAAATCGAATTGAAAACGCTGTTGATGATCGCTTTCATCCAGATGACGGTTTGAATGTCGGTTTCGGCTTTGAACTGAAACACAGGAGAGTTCAGTTGCTCTACCACCAACTGTAAATTCGCCTTGCTGCCTTTGATGATGCCGATTGGAGAAATTGTCACCGGCTTAAATCCGATTTGGTTGGCGGAAATCATTTGGCTGGTGACAAACAAAACGCAGCGGAAAACTTCCGGAAAATCACGGTCAATAAACGGGCGTTCGACTCCCAAGCCGTTCTGCAAAATGACGACCGGCGAATTCTTCGCTTTGGCTTCGAGCGTCCGCGCCAGATTGTCGTTGCCAAACGATTTGTTGGTTAAAACAATGATGCCGTCGAGGGCGGAAAAGCGGCTGAAGGTGCCGACTTCAATCTCCGCTTCGAGTTTGGCGCCGTCGTTCGTGACGACTTCAATTTTTTCGACCGAACGCGAACCGTCGTCAAAGCTTCCGCGCACCAGGACAACATTTTTATCGCTGAGTTTGAGCGCGACGGCTAAAGTTTTTCCAATCGCTCCGGCTCCGATGATAAAAATCTTCATCTATTCGATGGCTAACAAAATTTGTGTCAGTGAATTCCGCGCGACTACAGTTTCATTCATTCCGCCCCCCCGCGCACTTAATTCTCCGCGAAAAAGTCGAGCAGAATCTTGACGAGTTTTTGCGGTTGTTCTTCGGCAAGCCAGTAACCGGCATTCGGCACGAGTTCGCCGCGCCGCCAAGACTCTTTCGTTCCACTCGTCCAACAGCCGTGTGCGACGAATCGTTATTCTCTGAATCAACCTGCTTGAAGTCCACACACTCGCATTGATTACACACTTCTGATCATTTCGTTTTACAGCTTCGCTAGTGGATCACCTTTGCAATCCAGCGACTTCAGTTCGAGTACAGCTTCTTCGTCATCACGCTTTGGTGGGCCGGCCACGGTAGGCGGTGACTTCGATCCCGACCAACGCGCCGAAGGGCATCTTGACCTGTGGCGTGCTACGCACTGGATACGGCGCTTGGAACGCGGCGGCGTATACGCGATTCATAGCGTCGAAATCCTCGATGTCTGATAGAAAGACTGTTGTGCGTACCACGTCCGCCAGCGAGAGCCCGAGCTTCTTCAAAATATCGGAAACGATTTCCAGACAACGAGCGGTTTGGGCCGTTATGTCACCCTCGATGAGCTTGCCTGATACCGGGTCTCGCGCGATCTGACCAGCGAGGAAGACGAAATCCCCAGCCGCGACGGCGTGAGAATAGGGCCCGTAAGCTGTGGGGATGCTTGTGTCAGGAAAGGAATAGTGCTCCACGTCGTCTGTAACCTTTCACGCTCGTACAGGAACCAGTTGATGATGTCCGATCACTAAAGCCCGTAGGCGCCCAGGCCATGCAGTTGAAGTTTCTTCCAGATTGATGCAGTTGCGCTGATTTCAAATCATCAGTTTTGCCTCAAAAGTCGAGTTCGGTGGTAATGAGTTTCGTGTTTAGTTCGTGTGATTTCGTGGATCGTTTCTTCTGTCCACAAAAACAATGACGATCCACGAAGTCACACGAACCAACACGAACCAAAATACTTCCGACTCGACCTAGATGTGACTTTTGAGGCAAAGCCCAAATCATTCCCATCAGACTTGTTCAAGAGCC
>DASSCG010000116.1:0-4183 GCA_035697925.1 Pyrinomonadaceae bacterium | reverse complement strand
TGGACTGCCAGTATCCCCGTAGATATACACCGCGTGCGGCAACAATGGCAGCAGGAACAACCCTGCCGATACCAGGATTAACTTGATCTCTCGCTTGCCAACTTTTTGCGAGAACATCTGAACGGCGAACACGGCTAGAGCGGGCACGGCCACGGCCGCGTTCGTCAGTTTTAGACCCAGACTCGTGCCCAGCAGGAGAGCCGAAAAAAAAAGATCGCGTTGCCGATGGGGAGATTCCCGGTAGTTCAAGGCCAGCCGCAGTGCTTCCAGCGTGAGTGGCAGTGCGAGAAGATCAACCATGTAGTTGTTAATCTCGAACAGTGCATGCTCGATTAAAAGTACTAGCAGAACCCCGGCACACCTCTGCCACGCTCCTCGAACGAAAGGCCGTAAAATCTTCTCCAGAATTGTTCCAGCCCAAACTAGCGCGAGCAAGTTGATGATTGTTCCCAGGCGATAGCCTAGTAAGTGGCGAGTGATGCCTGTGAGCATGTCAGGCGCGGGATTGAATGGAAAGATCGACGGAAAAAAGTCACCGGGAAGAAACTGCACACCGCGGAGTGCCCTCTCACTCTGAACCAGCCTGTGATTGAGAACGTCGAATGATAGATCTGGAAAGGGAAGTCGTATCAGAAATACCAGAAAGAGAGGCAAAGCGACTATCAGCCAAAACGCTCGTGGTGTTTTTTCGACATCGCCTTGCTTAGTACGCAGATATGCAACCCACAGCAAAGCAGAACATATCAGGGTGATGGCCCAGGCAAGGTAGTCGTTACTAATTGTCCATGCGAACTGTCGAACAAAGACTACGATGTAAAGGCTGATGAGCAGATCGCCGAATTCGAGCTGGCGGCGCAAGGTTGTCAACCTCACCTCGGCGTCTCCCGGATGTCGAGCACGATGGCTTCCAACACTAGTTGGAAACCAAGAATCAGCGGAAGGACAGCGAACATAACTGTACCGGTGGTTGCTGCATGGCCAGTAACAACACTCTTTATCCAGTGGTACGTGCCGAAGAGGACGCCCCATGCCAGGAGCAGTAGACCCATGATGAGGAAAAGCGCGATAGGCGAGAAGTCTCGCAAAACGTATTTCTGGTAGATACGACGCCAGAAACGAGGAATGAATAACAACGGGAAAGTAATCCCCGTCTTGAAGGGGCTAAGATTCGACTCCTCCGCACCGTAGCGCGCCGGAATCGCCACGTCGCGCACACGAAAGTTGTGGAAGTTGAGCGCAATCAGCATGTCGTTTTCGAAGAAATAGCGTTTGTGGATACTCTGCAAATCGAGTTGACGAAGTGCTTCGCTCTTAATGGCCGTGTAGCCGTTCTGCGGGTCAAAGACATGCCAGTACCCTGAGGCGAGTTTGTTCACAAAGGTGAGACCCACGTTGCCGACAAGTCGGTGTCGCGGCATTTGTTTGAGCGATTCGCCCTTCAGGAAACGGTTGCCTTTAGCATAGTCATAATCCTGTTCGACGATTGCATCGAGTAGTGCGGGCAAATGGGAAACCGGCATTTGGCCGTCTCCATCCATCTTAACCACGATGTCGCAACCTAGCTCGAGTGCTTTCTTGTAGCCGGTCATCGTGGCCCCGCCGACTCCCTGGTTTCCCTCTGTTTGCATTGCCACCACTCGAGGATCATGGCTTTCCTTGATGGTGCTAAGCGTATTGTCGCTGCTGCAATCGTCTACGGCGACGATGGTGTCAACATACTCCGGCAGCTCGCGTAGGACTTCGCCGATGTGACGGCCTTCGTTATAGGCCGGTACTACTACGGCAATGCGCTGGTCTTTATACATGCATACAGGCCTGCTAAAACCGGAACGACTTCATTTAACGAAGGCGACTCACCGCAGAGGTCACCGACGATTGCAGCAAAAGAAGAACGCGCCGATAGCGCGCTTCTTCTCGTCTAGCCTCATCGCCGGATTGCGAAAAGTCCTGTGCCTGTGCGCTCCTGCCGCAATCTACTTAGACGGTCAGGCGGCGCAGTTGATTGACAGTAACTCTCTGTTGGGCTGCAACTTTGGTTTGGGGTATCTCTTCGTCGGCAAAATCGGTGTAATGCTCCGGCAGAATCAGCGAGCGATCGAAACCTGGGGGCACTGATTCAATATCAAAGTCGGCATCAGAAAGTCCTTCGTACTTCAACATCGCATTAGTCCATGCGAAGAGCCAGAACTGGAAAATGCCCATTAGCCCACGATGCTGTCTGGAACGTGAAAGCATTAAGGAGAAGGCTCGGAAGGTGTACCAGGCTACGTCAGGGCGTGAGGCGATCTGCGATAGCCTCTGCGTCAGCATCTTGATAGCGCGAGGGCTCTTGAAAACCATGGAAACGTACTTACCAAGACTGCCGTATCCTTTGGATTCCAGAGGTAGGTAATTGCCGCGATCCAGATTGTCCAGGAAGCCCTTGAACCTTTCGTATTGGTAGCGACCCTCACAAAAACGTTTGACGAATGACTGGTAACCACGCACCATCTCGTCGCGTGGCATTAGGTAACGAATGTTGGTGCAGTATTTATACCCGCCAAGGCTGTTCTTGTTGTTACGCATCCTTCCCGAGAGCTTCATTCGTCGAAAGAGAGGAGTCCCCGGAAGTGCAGTCAGGAGCGAAGGGTCTCCGGAAATAAGACCTGCTTTAGTCATTCCATCCAGCGTGAGGTCAAAAGATTCAAGAGTGTCCGAATCGAAGCCGAAAATTAGTCCGGCGACTACTACAAACCCGTAGGATTGGATTTCCTTTAAAGCAGCGATCATGTCTCCGGTAGAGTTCTGAACTTTGGCAGTTTCCAGCAACGAGTTATTACTGAAACTCTCCACTCCGATGAAAAGCATGTCGAAGTTGGCCTGCCGAAGTTTTTTCAGGATACGCGGATACCTGGACAAGTTGATTGTCAGCCACGTGTAAAGTGCAACACGCTGGCCAGTCCGGTTTTGCCACTCGATGATCTTGTCCGCTACGTCTTCCGCCCAATGCAGCTCACCAATGAAGTTGTCCGCGGCGAAAAGCACCTGCTTAATTCCCAGTCGCGCCATGTGATCCAGTTCCGAGACGATATGTTCGGCTGAGAAATTGTGTGCGCGGTTGTTGTCAGGGAGAACTCGTATGTCACAAAACTCGCATAGGAACGGGCAGCCTCGAGAAACCTCGAGGACACCGCCGTAATAGCGTTGAAAGGTAGCGTCAAGAAACGGACGGTAAAATCCGCGGGCCTTTGAGACGTCGAATCGCAGTTTTGTCTCTATCACTTTTGGCGACTCTTGGCCGCCGAAGAACCGATTGAGAAACTTGGGGAAAGCCTCCTCGCCATCACCAATAAAGATGTGATCGAACATCTCGAGCTTGGAAATCTCGCCGGCCTGGTTGAGAGACCAGGTGTTGGGCCCGCCGATGATGAATGTTGAATCTGGGTATAGACGTTGTAGTTCCGCCGCGGTTGCTACGATCGTTTCGTAATCCTGATTAACTCCACTAAATACGAAGAGGTCGGCTTCGGGTACGTCATTAACACGGTCGAAACGAATATCGAATAGCTTCAGATCGTAACGTTCGGGCTCTTCAATATATGCGGCGAGTGTGTAGGCCCACACAGGCATGAACATTGCCCCGTACTGTTGAGTGTCAGCCAGGAACGCGTCAGGCGAATGAATGAATGCGATTCTTCTAAGCAGGGCTTGACTCATAGTTTCTGATTGCGTGCGAATTTATTCAGTTCCAGCTGGGGAATACACCGGCGGGGCAAATCTTAACACACCGGGCGGCCAAGGGACCTGCCGCCATTGGGGCCACCGGACGTTTCTTGACATTTCGTTTTGTGGTACCGACAATTCCCACACTTCAGCCACCTAATCGCCGCGCTCCACATTTCTTAATCAGTACGTCTCGGGGCAGGCAACCTAACACTTCGTGCCTTAAATGCCAACCGCTGTAGCAGAGCAAATTCGTCATCAGGAAGAAATCGACGACGCTAAAAAAGATCTAGCGCGTTTTGGTTTCCGTCTCGTGCGCCAACCCTTAATTCGGGAGATCTTGATAGTCCTGGCCTTTTGCTTTTTTACGGCCCTACTTACATGGCCTTATGTGACGCGTCTGCGCGATGCAGTTTCCGACGCTGGTGATCCATACCTCGTGGCCTGGATTCTTTGGTGGGACTACCATGCCACCTTTACT
>DASSCG010000115.1:0-6342 GCA_035697925.1 Pyrinomonadaceae bacterium | reverse complement strand
CAACTCAAGCCGGATTGTTTACACTTACGGTGCATGCTCTCGACGGACAGCCGCTAGCGCGCGCGGGAGGATTCGAATTAGTTCGCGAGGATGTGAGCATCAGTGATCTCGCGTCGCTGGCGCTGAACATTCCTATGTTCGAAACGCGTGGCCTCGAGATTAACAAGTCCGTCGATGGCTCGCGAGTACAGATCGGCGACGCAGTCGCCTATCGAGTTGAGGTTCACAACCCCACTGCATCTCCAATCTCTGACGTCGTTGTTCGTGATCGACTGCCGGCGTCGTTTCATTACGCGCCAGGCACCGGGCGGATCAGGGTAGGCTCTACAACTGAACAACCGATCGAACCTGAGGCCACTGCCTCAGAACTGTTGTTTCGCATTGGTGAAATCCCGGCTGGGGGAAGCGCACGTTTACTTTATCGAGCGCGCGTCGGGACGAACTCCAGCGAGGGCGAACAGGAAAACGTGGCGATCGCTTCCGGCTTGTTCCCCAGCGGTGAACGCGATCAGACCCAACCCGCGCGAGCAATCGTAGTAGTCGGCGCAGGCGCTTTTTCTACTCGTCAGATAATTGTCGGTCGGGTGTTCGTCGATACAAATCTGAGCGGAAGCTTCGACGCAGGCGATTTGCCGTTACCTAACGTACGACTCTATCTGCACTCGGGACAGTCGGTTGTGACAGACTCGCAGGGTCTTTACAACCTTCCCTCTCTGGGAGACGGTTCTCAGGTGTTATCACTCGACCCGATTACTATCTCGAGTCGTTACAAGGTTGCCGATAGTGGATCACTCTCCAACCATAGCTGGACCAGGTTGTTGCGAACTCCGATCGGCGGCGGTGCGTTGTTGAGGCAAAACTTTGCTCTCGTTCCGCGAGAAGAAGTTAAACCAGATGTCACACCGGCCAGCCCCAATACTCCCGCGAAATCATTCGATGGCGGACAGCGTTCAACCGGGGCCACCCAGACGCGTATCGCCTGGGTAAGACAACTGACCGGCGCCAAACTACGTGTGCAGCTCGCCACGGATGATGCTTTCACCCACATCGTTTTCGACGAGACCTTAACTGGCCCCATACCGCAAACGACTTCGTTGGCCCCGGGTCGCTATTACCGCCGATTCGCTTCGCTCAATTCCTCGACATTGGAATTTTCCAGACCGGAGATATTCGAAGTTAAGCCTTCAAGCACAGAATCATTTGTGGCAACAGAAACTCTCGCACCAGTCGCACCAGGTGAAATCAAGATCCTGACTCCGGAGGCGAACGCCGTGATGTTGTCAGCCGCCATGGGGTTGGACGCTCGTGTGGCACTGCACTGGACTGTGAAGTGTGAAATAAACGGTAAGACTGTGTCGGAAAAAAATATCGGCACCGTCAGGGAGGATCAGAAGAACAAGATCACAACCTTCACGTACGTAGGTCTTGAACTGAAGCCAGGACCAAACACGATTCGCGTGGTCGCAATCGGTCCCAAGGGCGAAGTCGGACAATCTCAGGAATTGATGGTACTCGGCCGAGGACCAACTAAGCGCTTGGAAATTGTTCCTGAAAAAACTGAAATCCAAGCTGGCGGTCGCGATTCAGTTATCCTCAAGATTCGTGCGTTCGATCAATGGGGCAGCCCTGCTGCCGACGATCAAGTGGCTCTACAAACTTCTGCGGGCGAATTGCTGCGAGCCGATCGCAAACCTGGAGCGAAAGCGAACCAGCCTGAGACGGAAATAGGGTTGGCTTCAGACTCCCCTTCCCTCCTCGCCAATCGCACGGCCAAAGAATCCCTGGGGCAAAGCCAGATCATCGTACCCCTCGTTCAGGGTGAAGCAACTGTCCAGTTGGTAGCGTCCGGAGCCCCTGGCGAAGCCAAGCTTCACGCGCAGATGGGCCAAACCGAAGCAGAAGCAAGAGTTCGAATCACTCCGGAGCTCCGGCCAACAATTTTAGTCGGCTTAGCGGAAATGACCGTTGGCCAGTCATTGCCAGAAGTTAATCTGCGTGGTGAAGAAGGCCACATACGCAACCGCTTGAGTTTCTTTTACAGCGGACCGATCGGTGAGAAGAATCTGCTGACTCTGTCATACGACACTCAACGGCCTATCAACCGCACAGCTGGAAGGGATCGACTCTTTCAATTGGATCCGCTCGATCGCGTTTACCCATTGTTCGGGGACTCTTCAACTCGTTACGAAGGAGCGCAATCAAACTCCAAACTTTATGCCCGTTTAGACCGCAATCGTTCTTACGCTATGTTCGGCGACTTTGAAGCCGACATGGAAGACCTCTCGCTCCTGGGATATGCCCGCAAACTCACGGGCGTAAAAGTTCACCTGGAAAACTCTGCTGGTGATTTTGTATCGGTCACGGGCGCCCGACCCGACACCGCGTTTGCGCGCGACGTGTTTCCCGCAGGCGGGCTTGGATTGCTGCGCCTCTCGCACGGGGAGATTCTACCTGGATCAGAAACGGTAGTATTGGAAGTACGCGATCGACGTAACCCGGAAGTCATTCTCTCAAGAGAAACGTTGGGCCGCTCGATTGACTATAATTTGAACCCACTCAACGGAGAGCTCTTCTTCCTCCGTTACATTTCTACGTTTGATTACAACCTGAACCTAACCCAACTGGTTATCACCTACGAACATCGCGCTAATTCGCTTTCGAGCGCTGTTTATACTGCGCGAGCGCGCAAGAATTTCCCGGAGCTTGGTCTGCAACTCGGGTTTGGCGGCGTGATGCAGCGTCAGGAGGACAGTGGCTCATTTGTGTTAGGAGGAATCGATGGTGAAAAGACCCTGCCTAACAAAGGGAAGTTAAGCTTTGCGTTTGCTCGTAGTCAGGGCGAAATCATGGGTGTGGGAAATTTCTTTGACAATGGTTCGACCACGCACAACGGCAACGCCCTGGATATTCAGCTTAACCAACCGCTCAGCTTCTACCAGGGCGTGATTCGCGCAAGGTACTCAGCTGCCTCAGCTGGCTTCCTAAATCCTTTCGGCTCGACTGTTACCGCCGGGTCACGACGTGGCGAGGTTTCGTTCGAACTAAAACCACGGTCGTCTACCCTGTTGCGTTTCGGGGTAATGGATGAACGTAACAAAACCAACACAGTGGATAACAGCCGTCTTACCTTCTCCGCGGGCTGGGACGAAACCATAAATGAGCGAGTCCGGTTACACGTCGGCTACGACCATCGAAGCCTTGACGATGAAGTTTCCGATCGCAGCACTGAGTCCAACCTGATCACTGTGGGTGCGGATGTAAAACTCACCGACAAACTCCAGGTGGCCATTAAGCGCGAGCAAAATCTAAGCGAAGCAGATCCAACCTATCCGAATCAGACCACCCTGGCTGCCACATACAAAGTGAATCAGTGGGCCAAATTCTTCCTCACACAGCGTTTGGCTTCTGCTCCCATCACGCCGATTGCGGATTTTTCTGGTAGTGCGGCAGGATTCGCTTCTTCAGGCGCACGTCGCGAAACTGCTCTTGGAATCGAAACCCGCCTCGGCAAGTACAGCTCAATGGTCGGACGCTATCAGTTGGAGAACGGAATCAATGGCACGGATAGTTTTGCAGTGATTGGATTACAGAATCGACTGCCTATCAATAAAGAATTCTCGCTCGAGCTCGGGTTCGAACGTGGTTTTCATCTTGCCGGTAATGGTGAGAGTTTTAATAGCGTGACCCTGGGTTTTGGATGGCAGCCAACCAAGGACTTCCGATCTTCAGCCCGCTATGAATTTAGGGATCGTGCCGGCGCGGGCCAACTATTGGCATTCGGCGCAGCAGGACGAATTCGAAATGGCCTCACTGCTCTTTCGCGGTTCCAGTGGTCCCGTACGAACTTTGAAGGTCGGCACGGGTCTTCGATGGAAGGTACCGCCGCGCTTGCTTATCGGCCTTTAGAATCCGATCGTGCTGGTTTGTTGTTTAGCTTCACTCACCGTTCGCTGCTGCAAAACAGTGCGACCGAGTTGTCAGCTCAGACTCGCGATCGCCTGGACTCGCTTAGCACGGACGGCTATTTCCAGGCAACAGATCGGCTGGAGCTTTATGGAAAACTGGCACTGCGCTTTAGTGCCAACGGCCAGGCCGATCTTCCGTTCGTTTCGACTTTCACTTACCTCGCACAAGGACGAGCGCAGTATCGTTTGACGAAACGATTCGATTGGGCAGTGGAAATGCGTCGACTGACTCAGCCTTCCTCAGGCACCAGCCGGTCAGTTTATGGCAGCGAAGTGGGATTCTGGGCATTGCCCGACCTACGCATTGGCCTGGGTTATAACTTTAATGCGAAACGAGAACCCGCGGGAGTGGATCCGCTGCCGGCCAGGCGTGGTTTCTACTTTACTTTGACGTCTAAGCTCTCTCGACTCTTTGACCTCATGGGAACCGCTGAAGATGGTTACGTTGGTAAGGGCCAGGAGACATCTGACGTTGATAAGAAATAGTATTTTTGACCGTTAGCCAAGTGAAGCACGTGCCGAGACTATTTCCCAAAATGCGAAAGCCGGGACGACCTGAAACCCCAAAAACGTTCACAGGTGGTTTTCTGGTGAGAGCATGTGTGATGTTGTTCTTTTTCGGAGTGTGGGGCCTTGGAACAGCGTACGCTGGACTGACTATTCAGCCGACCACTTGGAATGTGGTTGGTCTCGACAGCAATAACCCAAGCGTTGGACCAAATACTTTCCCCATCGGGGGTCGCGTTTGCAACACCGGTGCTGCCACTGTCACTAACGTTTCCGCCACATACGTGTGGGATAGCGCCAACATATACGTTAGTCTCAGCGGTCCGAGCACCATAACTGTGCCGTCACTAGCGGCGGGGGCCTGTACTGATTTTTATTTCTCTGTAACGGTCTTGCGCACTGCTGCAGCCTATAACGCCGCCCGCCGATATCACATTACTGTTACTGGAGATGCAGTGGCCAGTGTGAGTACCCCGACACCTCGTGAAATTTACGTTGAACGTATAATTTCCCAAAATAGAAATTCCATAAATTCCATTACGGGGCCGTCGACAGTCTATGTAGGGCAAACTTATAACTACTCTGTGAATGCCAGCACGGCAACGGGGGGGTATGCGCAACTCGAAGCTTTCCTCGAGCTGCCGAATATTATTTTTCAGATTCAATCGATTTCTACGACCTACACGGCGCCTCCTGCAGCGACTAACGATAAGTTTTACGCAGATGCTTGTGGTTGGGACAACAACCCGCTCAGCCCTAATTATCTCAGCTGTATTGGTCCAGTGAATTACCCTGGCGGCAAAGCCGGGGGAACTGTAGTGACCACCTATACAGTTAAGATTCTGTCGACAGGTACCACCACAGCCAGCACGCTGGTACTAGATTTTTCCGGAAGTAGTTATCACTACAACAACGATTATGGAACGAAGACAATCACGATTACGGCGCTTCCGCCACCGCTGACTTTGAGCAAAATCGCGAATCCTACATCGCTTGCGAGTGGCGGTACGGTTGACTACACGCTGCGTCTCACTAACGCTGCCCCGTTTGATATGGTTGTGGACGATTTGGTGGACTTCCTACCCACTAGTCCAGGCAATGCGGTCTACACAACGAACAGTTCGAAATTCAACGGAGTCGCCATTAGCAATCCAGCGATTTCGGGGGCCACTCTTACCTGGACTGGCGTATTTCTGGTGCCGGCGGGGACTGTTCGAGATCTGACGTTCCAGGTAGGTCTTCCGAATGTGACAGGCGTTTACACAAATCATGCTGTAGCGCATATCGGCTTCACTCAGATCGATTCCACAGCGATCACTTCAGACAACGTGCCGGCGACGGCTGTTGTAACTATTCAACCCCCACCGCTGGTTGATCTATTGAAATCCGTTAATCCCAGCAGTCCCCAGCCTCCGGGAACGGATCTTACTTACACGATCGCTTTCACTAACACCGGAGGACTAGCTGCAACCGGGCTGATAGTGAGAGATCCGATTCCGGCAAACACAGATTTTAAGGTCGGCTCTGTAACCAGTAATTTGGGAACGACGGGCCTGACCGTAGCTGTCGAATATTCCAATAATAATGGATCGACCTGGACATACACGCCGGTGACTGGTGGCGGAGGTGGACCAGTGGGTTACGACCGTGCGGTCACAGATGTCAGATGGTCGCTCACCGGTAGTTTGAGTCAAACAGCTCCGAACAATACGGGTAGCCTGGGTTTCACTGTCAGAATTCGGTAGCTGAATGTTTTCATCCTGTAAGGATGAAATTAAATAGCCGTGGGCGGAGCCCACGGAAACCGCAGACAGGGGTCCGACCCTGAAAGGGTCGAATAAAGATACGTGTGTCGAACTATCCGACCCTT
>DASSCG010000114.1:0-3483 GCA_035697925.1 Pyrinomonadaceae bacterium | reverse complement strand
ACACTTTTTAACCGGATGATAGGGCAACGGCGTTCGATTGTAGGCGATGAGCCTGGAATTACACGCGATCGGATATATGGCGAAGTTGAATGGTCAGGAAAGCGCTTTTCAATTGTTGATACGGGCGGAATTGTCCCTGATGACGACGCAGTTATTCCAGCAAATATTTTTAAGCAAGCCGGATTCGCAATCCAGGATGCACAGGCTTTGATATGGGTAGTAGATACACGACAGGGTCTGACTCCGTTAGATGAGGAGTTGGCAAAACTGTTGCGCGCCACCGGTAAGCGGGTGCTGGTGGCCGCCAACAAATCCGAGTCGGCGCGACTCGAAGCCATAGCAGGAGAGTTTTACAAGTTTGGTTTTTCAGAGGTGTTTCCAGTTTCAGCAGAGCAGGGGATTGGATTGGGTGATCTACTCGATTCATTGATTGAGGGACTGAAGGAAGCGCCGCAACCCGCGGACGAGATCATCGCTTCACACCAGAGAGAGTTGCGGATCGCGATTGTAGGCCGTCCCAACGTCGGCAAGTCTTCCATTCTGAATAAACTGCTCGGTGAAGAGCGCGCGATCGTATCTCCTGTGGCAGGCACCACTCGAGACGCCACCGACACAATTCTGAAGACACCGGAACAACTGTTTCGATTGGTGGATACGGCCGGGATTCGTCGCAAGGGCAAAACCTCCGAAATGGCTGAGAAGCTTTCGGTGGTGATGGCCATGAAGAGTCTAAAGCGGGCCGACGTCGCCATCGTAATCGTTGACGCGGAAGAAGGCGTGACAGCGCTCGACGCTCACATTGCCGGATACGCTTACGACGCCGGATGTTCGATCATTATTGCCTGTAACAAATGGGATGCAGTTAGAGACAAAGAAACCAGCACTTCATCGGAGTTCGAGAGAGCTGTGCGAGAACGAATGAAATTTCTCGACTTTGCCCCCATGATCATGGTTTCCGCTATTACGGGACAACGGGTTGACAAGCTTTTGCCGTTAGCGATTCGAGCTAACGAAGCACGCAACCGACGTGTGACGACGTCGGAGCTAAACGCATTTTTCATTGAAGCAGTGTCACAGCCGCGCGGAGGCAGCGCGCCAGCCCCTGTAAAAGGGGGCGTTTCACGGCTTCACGTCCAATACATGACGCAGGCCGATGTGCGGCCGCCAACGTTTGTGCTATTCACCTCCGGAGGCAAGGGGGGCTTACATTTTTCCTACCTTAGATACCTGCAGAA
This sequence comes from Pyrinomonadaceae bacterium, assembly GCA_035697925.1. Taxonomy (GTDB): domain Bacteria; phylum Acidobacteriota; class Blastocatellia; order Pyrinomonadales; family Pyrinomonadaceae; genus PSRF01. Next base: position 2,248 of record DASSCG010000114.1, on the reverse strand, counting down.
TCGGCTCCGCGAACAGTTCGATTTCTTCGCGACTCCGTTGCGCATTGTCGAGAAGCACAAACAACGGAAGCCGAGATAACCTGCCAGGCAGCTGATTCTTTAATGTCATCAAAACCCCCGATTACTTTTAGTGTGGTTGGCTGTGATGGCGAGGCGCGGGCTGGGATTCTCACCACGCGTCGAGGCCTGATCGAAACACCAGTATTCATGCCGGTGGGCACTGCCGGCACGGTGAAAGCAACCCGCTTTGAAGCGCTAGAAGAAGAGCTAGATGCGCGCATCATTCTCGGAAATACGTATCACCTCTGGCTACGCCCCGGCGTCGACGTCATCCGAGCTTGTGGCGGACTTCATAAATTCATCGGTTGGCCTCGAGCGCTGCTAACAGATTCAGGTGGATTCCAGGTGTGGAGCCTTGGAGCGTTAAGGAAAATTACCGAAGAAGGTACGGAGTTTCGATCACAAGTTGACGGCAGCTTGCGGTTCTTGTCACCTGAAGTCTCGATGGAAGTTCAGGCTGGTCTTGGTTCGGACATTGTAATGGCGTTTGACGAATGTGCGCCCGGTAAAGCAACTCACGCTCAGGCTCAAGCCAGTCTGGAACTCACTGCGCGCTGGGCCCAACGCTCTCGTGAAAAGTTCGATGAATTGCAACGTGATGGGCATGACACTGGCTTTCTGGAAAATACTGAACCGCCGGTATCAGGAGCGCAGGCCCTTTTTGGCATTGTCCAGGGCGCCGGGCATCGAGATCTCAGACGTGAGAGTCTGCAACGGACGATGGAAATCGGTTTTGATGGTTACGCAATTGGGGGATTGAGCGTCGGAGAAGAGAAGTCAGTCATGTGGGACATCGTGGACGAAGTGGCGCCGCTGATGCCAACAGAAAGTCCTCGATATTTGATGGGAGTTGGTACGCCTGAAGATTTGATAGAGGCAGTGGCGAGGGGAGTGGATATGTTCGACTGCGTGTTGCCGACTCGCAATGGTCGCACCGGCCAGGCGTTTACCTCACAAGGAAAGTTGAACGTCAAAAATTCGCAATGGGCCGAAGATCGTCGACCTTTGGACGAATCCTGTCGTTGCTCAGTCTGTCAGAGACACTCACGAGCGTACCTTCGGCACCTTCATCAAACGGGAGAGATGCTGGCAGGTATCTTGCTGACCCATCACAATCTAGCCTTCTTCCTTGACACCATGCGACGTGTAAGGCAAGCTATCCGGTCTGGCGATTTCCCAAAATTTCGACGAGAGTTCATAGAGCGATTGAGCGAATCTGGGGAGTGAAAACGCTCAACGTGATAATCGATTGCGTTGCCCTAATTATTGATAGCGACGTTTGCCCTAATCTCAATCAGAAGACGGTTCCATGACACACATTCTCCTGTTTTTTCAAGGCGGCCTGGGAGCGCTCAGCGGCTTGCTGCCCATGCTGCTCATTATTGCCGTTTTTTACATGCTGTTGATCAGACCGCAGCAGAAACGGCAGAAACAGTTGCAGGACACGATTGCGCAGCTTAAAGCTGGAGATCGAATCGTGACCACCGGCGGCGTGATTGGGACCATTACCACAGTTCGGGATACTAGCTTCCTAATCCGCAGTGCTGACAAGTCGATTCTCGAAATCGCCAGATCTGCTGTCGCAGGCATCGATGAGGAAGAAAAGAAGTAACTCCCCGCTTTCACTAAATAACTTCCAAGTATTTTTGCAATGAAGAAAAAGAACCTCCTTCAAAGAACCATCATCATTCTCCTGGTTACGCTGGTCGGACTTTATATTGTTATTGGCCCACGCCGAAAGCCCACTGGGCACGATTTTACCTGGTCTGGAATCAAGCAAAACTTACGTTCAAACATTCGTCTCGGTCTTGACCTGCGAGGCGGTTCGCACCTGGTAATGCGCGTAAAGACTGATGAGTTCTTAAAAAAGTTAACAGAAGGAAATGCCCTTGCCGTTCAGACTGCCGCACGAGATGCCGGGTATCCGCCCAAGGACGTGAAAGTCGAAGCGACTTCCGGCAACTACCGAATTATTCTTGAACCTGGTGATCCGGCGAAGGTTAGCGAAATTGAAGACGCCGTAAGGAAAAAAGTCGACCTCACAGACTGGACCTCGTCAGTAAGTAGCAACGGCATTAGCTGGACCCTGTCAGCCACCGCCCAGCGAGCACTTGCGGAGCAAGCTACCGAACAGGCTAAGCGGATTATCGAAAGCCGACTGGACGCAGTTGGTGTGGCCGAACCGCTG
>DASSCG010000113.1:0-7018 GCA_035697925.1 Pyrinomonadaceae bacterium | reverse complement strand
CGGTATTTGGACACTGCAAGCCAGCGTATTCCCTGAAAATAAAGCGAGCCTTGCGCTGCACAACAACTGCGGGTTCCGGGAAGTGGGTATTCGCCAGAGGATCGGGAGAATGGGTGGAATATGGCGGGACACAGTGCTCCTTGAACGTCGGAGCGCCTTGGTTGGATCCGATTGATTGGTAGCGAGCAATCGCAAGGTCGTACCAGATGACGCATTGAACGGGTCCAGCATATCGCTGAGCAAAAGGAACTCTGAGTCTGCGGAAATCGTAAAATAAACCAGTCTACCAAGCGAAAAAATCAATGGCAGGCAAAGACTACAGCATCGAAGAACTGTTCAAAGCGCTCGCAGATCGAACCCGCTTACGTCTCATTAACCTGATGGGAGATGATGAAGTCTGCGTCTGCTTTTTTGTGGAAGTTTTAAAGCTGAACCAACCTAAGATTTCCCGTCACCTCGCATACCTTCGCAGGGCGGGGGTGGTGGCTTCCCGACGAGATGGAAAGTGGATGCACTACCGGATCGTAGAACCTCCCGATCCTCGTGCCGCTAACATATTTCGGGAGGTGCGCGCATCACTGGCAAATGATACCGGCATGAAGCGCGACCGTGCGAGACTGGCGCAAATCTGCTGTGCTCCAAACCTGCCTGTACAACTCAAAAAAGCTCCCCGCCCGACAAGCCTGGTTGCATGAACTGAAAGGAACGAGGCATGGTTACCGCGATCGAACCCCTTCTCCGCGAACAATTAATTGACCGTCGGCAGAAATTGGAATCTGCTGGCCGCGGATTTGTTGAAGCCACGGAAATCTCACACCTCCTAGCCGAGGTAGATGAGGCGCTGCGTCGTATGGAATTAGGGACGTACGGCTTGTGCGACGTTTGTGACGAGCCAGTTGAGACCGAAAGACTGATAGCCAATCCGCTAACTCGACTTTGTATCGATCACCTTACTCGCCAGCAGCAACGGGCACTCGAGGCTGATTTGGAGTTAGCCGCACGAATTCAAACCGGATTGCTCCCACTACCGAGTCAAAAAATTGATGGTTGGGAGATCGCTTACCACTATCAGCCAGCCGGTATAGTTAGTGGCGACTACTGCGATCTCATCAGCAGCTCCGATCAAAGTTTGTTGTTTGTGCTGGGAGACGTTTCGGGCAAAGGTGTAGCTGCCTCCATGTTGATGGCGCATCTACAGGCGATGTTTCGCACTCTGATCTCCATCAACCTTCCGCTGGAAGAGATTGTGGAACGGGCCAGTCGCGTCTTTTGCGAGAGTACTTTGCCCACACACTACGCCACACTTGTGTGCGGAAAAGCGTCCCCATCCGGTGCCATTGAAATTTGCAATGCCGGACACCTGCCGCCACTTTTGCTCCGGCAAGGCCAGGCGCAGAGCATCGAGGCAACCGGCCTGCCATTAGGAATTTTCGGGAATGAGCATTTTTCAGTCAGCAGATTTCAGATGCAGAAAGGCGACACACTCTTCCTTTACACTGATGGACTGTCTGAAACAAGAGACGGTGAGGGTCGCGAGTATGGAGCTGAACGATTGTCATCGCTACTAATCCAAAACGCAGGGCTTGGTGCAAAGGCCCTCCTTACTAATTGCGTACGGCAGGTGGATGCATTTCGAATTACAGATTCCCCTACGGATGATGTAACACTGATGGCGATTCAAAGGATGGACTAAACGAAATTGGGGTGGCTTCGAGTGTCGTGTTTTAGTTGCCGCTAATTCACGTATTTTCGGGTGCGCGTCGAAGGCACAGCACTGGTATCTCCGGCCTCACGCCAAGCCGCACTGGCAGGCCAATTACACCGGTTCCCCTCGAAACATAGAGCTGCGTATTTCCGCGCCTGAAAAGCCCTTGGGTATATTTGAGTTCGCCGGTAGCGAAACGCGCCGGTGGTCCAATCAAAGGCAGATCAATTTGTCCGCCGTGAGTGTGGCCGCTAAGGATTAATCCCACATTTTCGGTTTCAGCAAAATCAAGAACTCGGGGTTGGTGAGACAGCAGCACCGTCGAATGCTTTGCGTTGAGGCCGTACATTGCCCGAAGCCAATTTGTCCCGGCCCATGACCAGTCGTCGATCCCAGCAAGTTGCAGGAGATCCGGCCCTCGCCGGATGATTGTGTTCGCATTATTAAGTACGGCGATGTGGTTACGCTCAAGAGCTCGCGTAGTTAATTCTGGATCAGTGTAGTGATCGTGATTTCCCAGGACGGCCCAAACCCCTTCAGGCGCACTCAACGCTCCCAGAGCTTCGGCACAGGGATCGATATATCTCCGGTAGGAAGTGGTGTAGTCACCGGTGAGGACGATCATATCGGCTTTGGTCGAATTTGCGAGATCGATGGTTCGCCGGACTTCATCGATACCCACTATGCGGCTGTGATGGACATCGGTGAGTTGCGTGATGCGAAAGCCTTCAAACCGCTCAGGGAGGTCGCGAAGGTAAACGTTAGTTTCGCGAACTTCATAACGGTAAGGCTCAATGAATCGAGCGTAAGCTGCAGTCGCGGAAACGGCTACCAGCGGTGAGGCCGCTAGCCCGGCTATAAACTGTCGACGGTCTAACTTCAGCTTGGGCACCCCCCGATTCTAAACGTTGCACCTCGCGTCACATAGCAGTCGCGCTACTTCCATTACTGATACTGCCCGCAAGCAGGGTCATCTTGACAATCTGATGTTGCCGACTAGAATGAGTTTTCGCCCTGGTTCGGCACGGAGATGTGGCCGAGTGGCTGAAGGCGGCGGTTTGCTAAACCGTTAAGGGTCAAAAGCCCTTCACAGGTTCGAATCCTGTCATCTCCGCCAGAAACAGCAGCAACGAGTGACAAGTGACGACCCGGCAAGTAGAGTCTTGTCAGAAGCGTCTTTTGTCACTCGTTGCTCGTTTTAGTAGTAGTCGAATGAGGCTCAGAAGTTTGTCGTAGTTTTCGCCCATCAATTTTCACCCATTCATGATACGCGTTCGCTTTGCACCATCTCCGACAGGGTATTTGCACATTGGCGCGGCCCGCTCTGCTCTCTTCAACTGGCTTTTTGCTCGCAAGATGGGTGGCAAATTCTTACTTCGTATTGAAGACACCGATCTACAGCGGTCCACTGAAGAATCAACTCGTTCCATCATCGAGGGTCTGAGATGGTTAGGCCTGGACTACGATGAAGAGATTGTCTTCCAGTCGGCCAACGCTGAACAGCACCGTGCGGCCGCCAACAAACTAGTCGCGGAAGGAAAGGCGTATCGCGATTTCACTCCCAAAGAAGATCGGGACGACGCCGGGATCAAGCAAGGCATTGCTGACCGGGCACGAGTCCAGTCTACGGAAGGCACAGACCATCGCAGTAATTCTTACAGAGATCTCGCGAGTGAGGAATCCGACCGGCGGGCCGCTTCTGGCGAACCATTCGCAGTACGACTCAAAGTGCCACGCGAAGGCAAGACCACCTTTTCAGATATTGTTTATGGTTTGCAGGAACGGAACTACTCGGAGATCGAGGATCTCGTGTTACTGCGTTCGGACGGCCATCCGCTCTACAACCTTTCAGTAGTGATTGACGACATCGACATGTGTATAACTCATGTGATTCGAGGTCAGGACCACATTACCAATACTCATAAGCAAATCCTCTTATACGAAGCGCTTGGCCAACCCGTACCGCAATTTGCTCACCTACCGCTGATACTGGCGCCGAATAAAGGCAAGCTATCAAAGCGCAAGCATGGAGAAGTGGTGTCGTTGACCACTTACCGGGACCGCGGATTTGTTCCTGCGGCGTTTCGTAACTTTCTGGCACTGCTGGGCTGGTCGGCGTCAGACACCAAAGAGATCTTTGGTCTGGAAGAGTTAACTAAAGAGTTTTCGCTGGAAGGTATTGGCCGAGCGAATGCGATCTTCAATTTTCAGGAGAATGATCCGCGTCATTGGACGGATGACAAAGCGTTGTGGATGAACGCGGAATACATTCGCACCATGCCGCTTGAAGAATTGTTGCCCATGGTGAAAGCAGAGCTCCGCGCTAATAAGCTCTGGCGTGAGGAATATGAAGACGACGATCGCAACTGGCTGGAGCGAACGATCGATCTGATTCGTCAACGCTTTCACACGCTGAAAGACTTTTCGTTGCAAGGTCGCGCCTACTTTTCCGACGACTTTGACTTCGACGACGCAGCCGTAAACAAAAACCTGAAAACGGAGCCAAGGCTCAGAGAACTTTTGCCGGCGCTGGCGGATCGACTCGAGGCACTGGATCCTTTTAGTCACGAAACCGCAGAGGCGGCCCTTCGACAATTTGCCGAAGAACAAGGCGTCAAGACGGGGCTGCTAATCAACGGTTCACGAACGATGCTAACAGGTCAGGCAGTAGGCCCCTCTATGTTTGAGATCTTCGATATTCTCGGAAAGGATCGCTCCGTAACGAGGTTGCGAAGCGGTGTGCCTTGGTTTGACATGATGAATGTGCTGGTGGATGTGTGAGAAGAGTTGCCCAATGGAATTGGTCTGCTCGAGCCTGGAGCGATCTCCGAGGCTCAGGTCTATAGAGATTTCATCTCTAACGTAATTGGTTGTCAGCAATCTTGTTCGACGATAATTGAAACTACCTTCGTTTAGCTGCCGGGAGGAATATTATGTCTCGACTAGTCGTCCTAAATTTTTTACTTATCTTCATGACTGCGACCGTCTCTGCCCAAAATACCAATTCGTCGACCACCCCACGGCCGCGCTCAACTGGAACGAACACCAATAGATCGGCAAACCCGCCAAAGCCCACTGACACTCAGCAGCCCGCGACAACGCCTGCGGCAGCGCGCACCGTTCCGGCCAAGCCAAGGGTGAATACAGCGGCAGCTCCCGGCGCCGAAACAGTGCTGGCAGCCTTTGAGAGACTGCTAAATGGAATTAGGAAAGCAGATGTAAAGATGGTTACCGGAGTTTATTTGAATTCGTCCAATCTCGTGCTCTTCAACAACAACGGCACTGTAACCAAGGGCTGGGAGCAGCTGCGCAAGAATCGCGAGAGCTCGTATCCAGATATCAAGGACGTAAAGTTGGACGTGCGAGATCTGGCAGTCACTATGCTAGGTCGCGACGGCGCTGTAGTTACTTGTCTTTGGACCCAATCACAAAGTTACAAGGACGTCCCGGAAACTGCGACTGGTAGAATGACCCTGGTATTCAAGCGTGTGGGAGGCGACTGGAAGGCAGTTCACCTTCATACTTCGCCTGATAAGCAGGAACCTTCAAGAGTACTTCCTTCGGAGCAGACGCCCGCACCGACTCCGACTCCGACGCCGACACCTACATCGACACCGACACCGACTCCGGCACCCTAATCGCAGCAAGGCTGGGCAGTGCCGCTTCTTCGCTTGAATGATTTTTGCAATCTTCAATAGGGCCAATGGAAGAAGCCGCCCACGATCGAAATCGTCAGCGGCTTCCGGTGAACTGTTCGGATTGGCCTGTGGACTAACTGTGTGCTACTTCCAGAAAGGAGGAGCACCAAGCAGTGAGACGACTGAACCGTAATCCTAACAATCTGTGATTAAAGTTCAGAGGTCAGGCCGCAGCCACCTCACTGTGATTAGAACTCATATATTTTTGATCACCTCCTTTCCAGTGTTGGAGGGATAATAAAATAGGTGGAAGCAGGCGTCAATTACTTTCTGAGATCCAGTTCAGTAATCCTAGGACCGGCTAAATGCCAAACGCCCCTTCGTATAAACCTTCCAGGCGTGTTCAATCCCGAAGAAGTAGGCCAGTTCCCGATAGTCCTCGCAATCGTGAATTACAAAGTCCGCAACCTTTCTCGGTTCCAACGATCCCAGCTCTTCGACGCGACTCAAGGTGCTCGCAGCGTTTATGGTCGCCGCTGTGATTGACTCCGCAGGTGTCATCTTCATCTGTGTTGCCGCAATCGAAAACACCATCGGAAGTGAAGGAGTTGGGCTGGAGCCAGGATTGAAGTCAGTTGCCAAAACAATGGCTAGGCCTGCATCAATCATCTCGCGAGCAGCCGGATAATGACTCGAACCCAGTGCATAAACTGAGCCTGGTAAGAGAACTGGCTGAACACCGGAAGACCTCAGTGCGGAAATACCTTCGGCATCCGCATGCTCAAGATGATCAGCAGTGGCAGTTTTAAGCTGCGCAGCCAGGTTCGCCCCGCCGGAAAGTGAAAGCTGATCGGCGTGGATGCGAAGTCCCAGTCCTTGTCTACGTGCTGCAGAAAGTATGGCTCGCGACTCATCCACCGAGAAGACTTTCGCCTCACAGAAGACGTCGCAGTATTCAGCGAGCTTTTCTTGTGCAACCCGCGGCAACATTTCGTCTATCAGCAGAGAAATGTAATCTTCTCGACGATCCACATACTCGGCGGGAATATCGTGTGCACCTAGAAATGTCGGCACGTACCGTAGCGAGGTTTCCTGGCCCAACCGTTTAACTGCTCGTAAAAGCTTAATCTCATCAGCCACAGATAGACCGTAGCCCGACTTAGCCTCGACCGTAGTAGTTCCAGATCTCAGGAACCATTCAGCGTAGCGTCTTCCTGCGTAGACCAATTCATCCAGGGTCGCTGTCTGCGTCAATCGTACGGTTGACTTGATGCCGCCACCCCGCGCCGCAATTTCCTGATAGGTCGCCCCCTCGGCGCGTTCTTCGAATTCATTGGCCCGCGTGCCGGCGAACACCGGGTGAGTATGAGCGTCAACAAAACCCGGCAAGACGATCCGGCCTCCAGCATCAACGACAGTACACTTTGATCCGATAAAGGGTTCAATTTGCTTTCGAGTTCCGACTTTCTCGATCCGCTCATTAAGCACCAGCATCGCGCCGTCGTTGATGATCGCGAGCTCGCGCATTTCCGGTCCAATGCGCGGGCGTGCCGGACCGGCCAGAGTTACGAGCTGTCTGCAGTTAATTACGGCGAGCATCGATTAGGGCCAAAGTCCAAAGTCCAATGTCCAAAGTCCAACGTTTAATGTCCGGAAATCCTAAAAACCCATCATC
>DASSCG010000112.1:0-3170 GCA_035697925.1 Pyrinomonadaceae bacterium | reverse complement strand
GATAAATCGAGTTAAGAATAACGGTCGGTTATCCCTCCAATGGTTGGGTGGGCCATTGCTTCCGTTGCCCGCTTCTTCATCCAACACTCCGAGCTTCAACGAGTTCAAGGTAGACAACGTCAAACTCACAACAGAGGAGTCGGGGAAGAGTGTGGTGCGTATGGTCGGCTTTCGTTTTGGTGCCCGAATACCAGTTCAGATGGAAAGCGTAATGGCCGCAAGCGGAAGCTCTGCGCCAGTGTTTCAATATCAGAATACAGGACTTAACACAGACATCAGCGTGCGCGAAGGCGAACCGGTCGTGGTGGGTACATTGAATGTAGGCCCATCGGGCGACGCCATCATTCTCGTAATGTCGGCCCGGCGAAGCTCAAGATAATGAAGTTGTCGGCGTGAGCGCTGGCGTTTGGGGGCAGCGAGTGGTCGCTGCCTTCCAATGCGCAGGACCAAGCGCCGAGAGGGTCGCAGCAACTGAAAAAATTAGAAAGCCGCAGAGATCCGCCGACGCTTGGCGCGTTTCCTGCGGCTTTCTAACTTGAGTCGGCCGAATAAAGCCGCCTTTGGACTGGCACGCAATGCGCTAGGAATTTCCTGCTGGCGGGCTCTAAACTATTCGGAAGGTGAGAAAAGACGCTTTGAGACTTTTAATTGTTGACGACGAAGAGGCGTCGCGGTACGGCATGCGTCGCGCGCTCAGCACGTTTGGATATAACGTCTCAGAAGCAAACTCCGCAGAAGCGGCTCGAGCGCTGCTAAAGCAATTGGAGCCGGACCTAATGCTTTTGGATGTAAATCTTCCGGGCATGAGCGGGTTGGATTTTTTGCGCGAGTTGAAAAGCGAAAACGGAAACGGACCGCTGGTAATCATCGTCACAGCCCATGGCTCAGAGCGCATGGCCGTGGAGGCCGTCAGGTCCGGGGCTTACGATTACTTATCAAAGCCTTTTGAAGTTGATGATCTCCGGCTGGTGGTAAAGAACGCGGCTGAAACGCTGCAACTAAGACGAGAGAATTTCTCACTTCGCAGACGAATTGAAATTGAAAGATCTCAACGCGGCGCGCTGATCGGGAATTCCGAAGGAATGCAACGGGTGCGTTCGATGATCGAGAAAGTCGCTGAGACCGACGCGACTGTTTTAGTGCGAGGAGAATCCGGCACAGGTAAGGAACTCGTAGCACGCGAAATTCATGAGCGAAACAACGCCCGATCAACTGAGGCCTTTGTGGCCGTTAACTGCGCGGCTTTGCCGTCAGAACTAATCGAGTCCGAACTGTTCGGACATGAAAAAGGCGCGTTTACGGGAGCCGCGACGCGTCGTCAGGGAAAATTTGAGCAAGCTAACGGCGGCACGCTCTTCCTGGATGAGATTGGAGATATGAGCGCGAACGTACAGGCGAAATTGCTGCGCGCTTTGGAAGAGAGAAGGATTGAACGACTGGGAGGCAATGAATCGATTCCGGTTGATGTCCGAATCGTGAGCGCCACGCATCGTCCGCTGGAACAGGAGATCGCCGCCGGTAATTTTCGCGCCGACCTTTTCTATCGACTTCAAGTTGTGACCATCGAAATTCCACCTCTCAGGGAGCGACGTGAGGACATTCCGTTGCTCGCTGAAACTTTTGCCCGTGCAGCTGCTGAACATTTTGAACTGCCTGCGCGAACAATTGGTCAGAGCACCCTGAGGCGATTAGTTGAGTACAACTGGCCGGGCAACGTTCGCGAATTGAAGAATACGATGGACCGGGCCGTGATCATGGCGGATGGTGACGAGTTAACTTCACGAGATCTTCCTGCGGAGATTGGCGCCGGCTCGACACAGATTGCAACCTCCGGTTCGGATGGAGATGACGGAGGCCTGCGAGTGCCTTTCACGGCCGATTTTCGAGAGGACCGGCGCGAATTTGAGCGGCGCTATATCAGTCGTTGCCTTGAACATACACAGGGGAATGTCACACGCGCCGCTGAGATTCTGGGGATGCATCGACAATCTCTTCAGCACAAACTTCGCCAGCTGGGACTGGGTCGGCGATACGTAGCGGTCGGCGCAGATGCCCAGGATGATTCAGAAGAGTGACGATTCGTCTGTGTGCCCTTTCACGAAAGCTAAATTTCTCGCCGAAAGCATTTCGCGAATCTAACAGAGCTTGATGAGCGCCAATATAACTGAATCATCTTTGGCAGAGCCCGCTAAGATAATCGCAAGCGGTGGATTAATAGCCTTCCGCACCGACACTTTTTATGGCCTCGGTGCCGATCCGCTAAACAGCTTAGCGATTCAGAAAATTAAGGAGCTGAAGGGCAGGGACACTAAGCCCATCCTGTTACTAATTTCTGACTACGCGCAGGTGGCGCGCTTCATCACACAGCCTCCCGATCTCTTCCTCGCAATCGCCAATCATTTTTGGCCCGGACCGCTAACATTGGTCAGCAAGGCGCGGCCAGCATTACCCGAAGAGTTAACTGCCGGAACTGGAACTGTTGGTCTACGGCTTCCGGATGATGATGATGTGCGTTCGCTAGTGCGTGCGTGTGGCGGAGCGTTGACGGCAACCAGCGCTAATCCATCTGGTGATTTGCCGGCGCGGTCAGCCGCTGATGTGCAGCATTATTTTGGGGATCAAGTGGACCTGGTTGTGAATGGCGGTCGAGTAACAGTTCTTCACGCTTCGACTGTATTGGATTTGAGTGGGCCAGAACCCCGCATGGTTCGAGAGGGAGCTATCTCGAAAGATACGTTGAGTGCCATGCTGCGTGAGATTGGGGTGACGCTGGTGTAAAGGGGAACCGATTCATTTTCCATTTGTCATTTGACATTTCTCATTTGTCATCGCAAGCGACCTAGCACAGACTTTAGTCTGTGGAAATTGCTCGCATGTAGACGCGAGGAAGGTAACTCGCGTCTACTGCGAGCAACCTGTTTATGATTGAATTCGAAATTCGTCTAATTTCGAGCAACTTGATCCACAGACTGAAGTCTGTGCTACATCGCTCACAATGACAAATGAGAAATGTCAAATGACAAATGGAAGATAAATCTTTCTTAAACCTACTCAACACTCACATTCCGGACAAAGCCCCAGTCTCCACTCGCATCCACCTGAACGTTTTTAACATTCTTCTTGGCGATGACCATGTTGGCTTGATACCAAAGTGGGTAAACAGGCACGTC
>DASSCG010000111.1:0-8193 GCA_035697925.1 Pyrinomonadaceae bacterium | reverse complement strand
TTAAAGTCGACGTCCGGGTCCAACGGAACCAACGAAGGAAACATGCCGCGCCACAACCGTTCGCGAAGCTTTTCATCCGGCAACGGAAACTCCACCACGTAATGCATGCGTCGCGAAAATGCTTCATCAATGTTCTTGCTGAGATTGCTCGCGAGGATCACAACCCCTTCGTATTCTTCGATCTTCTGGAGTAGGTACGCCACTTCAATATTCGCGTATCGATCATGCGCATCCTTGACTTCAGATCGCTTCCCAAACAACGCGTCGGCCTCATCAAAAAAGAGAATCGCGTTGCTCATTTGTGCCGCCCGAAATATTCGGTCCAGATTCTTTTCTGTCTCGCCGATGTATTTGCTGACGATTGCTGACAAGTCAATCTTGTAGACGTCCAGTCCTAACTCCCTCGCGATCACTCCCGCAGTCATTGTCTTGCCAGTGCCTGACGCGCCTGAAAACAATGCTTTCAGACCACGACCAGTAGCAATGCGATGTTCAAACCCCCAGTCGGAGTAAACGATGTGGCGATGATTGATCGCCGCCGCAATCTCCCTGAGCCGCCGCATCGTTACAGCCGGCAGCACGAGATCCGCCCACTCGTGAATGGTCAACACCTTCACGGCGAGGTTTCCCAGACTTTGGTCTGATTGGGAACGGGCAGCGGCGAAGAGTGAGCTGGCCTTGATTTCCCGCTCGTTAGAGGTCGCACTCATCACCTCGCCATTTAGAATTTGGTTATCAGCAGCCGCCGTAACGGCTGCGTTAATTTGAGCGGGTGTCAGAACAAAACTGTCCGCTAGTGCTTCGAGTTCGGACTCGCTAATCTTCGCGTCGATACGAGCTAGCGCTGTTGTCCAAAGTCTTAGGCGCAACGAGTAGTCTGGGTGATCAAAGGTAATAAAAACCGCTCGCCGGCCCGCGACTAATGGCTCCAGTCGAGTTTGAGTGTCGCTTCCGATAAAGATGGGCCGCTTACTTTCTGCCAATGACCCGATCACATTTTTGGCATCCGGCAGTAATTGACCCTGCTGATCAAAAAAAGCCTCAGAGTGTTCGAGGTAAAGACCGGCATTCAACAAATGCTGTTGCAGCAAAACCTGACGCATTTGGGTCTCAAAGTTTTCAGGCGACGCTCGCAGGGCACTTACATCAATGCGAATCAGGGTGATTCCCAGTCCATGACAGACTGCTTCAGCACCCAGTTGCCGACCTGACCCTTCACGCCCGTGAAAGATGATCAAGGGAAAAGTCTGATCGCGTGCGCCGAGACTCACAATTCTGCGCAGACGCTCGCGCTTAGTCTCGTCTACGGGAACCTCTTTCCACTGGCGCGGCGCATTGCTCGATTCACATTGCATCGGCAATCTTGAATCGAGACTCTGTATTCCCAATAAGTAGTGCAGCGCGGGAGGTGTCAGCGAGAAGGCGCTTGCGAGCCAGGAGGGTCGCTCAGGCGTCGAGCCAATGTCTCGCAGTATTCCGTTTCGGAATAATGCCGCATCATGGGCCAGGAAACGACGCGCGCTGTTCCTCTCGTCCGCGTTCATTGCAAACACTCTTAACGCAAGATCACGCGTTGGCCATTTACGGGTTACATCGTTGTTAAGGTATGCGTAGAGTGTTTCGTACTTAAGATCAATCTCTGGCGCCAGCGCGAGCAGAAGAATGTCTTGCTCCAATGGCGAAAGCGAAAACTCCTCAACCAGACGGTGCCACAGAAGATTGTCATCACTTTGTGCGGCGGCGATATGCAGAGCTTCGGCGCGTTTAGTTAACTCTTCAACCACCGAACTGTTCCCGGCATATCCCAGCGAACGATTGATCAGCGTATTGACCTGTTCGTCGCTGATGTAGAGACCTCGAAATTCGTCAAGCGACAGTTGGTATGTCGCACGCAACCGCAGAATTTCTCTATGCAACAGAGCATCGAGCCGTTGCAATTGGCGCGACAGGTCGCTGGCAGGCTCTTGAAACGGGGTCATTCAGTCTCCTCAAACAATATGAGCGGGCGTTCGTCGAGCCACCGCAAACAATAAGACTGCCGCGTGGAACCAGTGCGGGTTAACACAACATGCAACGGCGGACGCGCCAGCCGCACAACCCGACGCGCTGGTTCTTCATCCAGGGTTGCTGAGAAATTGAGAAAATTGCTCCACAAGTACGACAGATTCGCCAGCCCAAACCCCGGTAACGTCGCGGCAAACGCCCGCATCACATTTTGGGCAACAAGACTCAATGCCAAATCAAGATCAGGCGAAAGTTGAAAACGGCTGTGAAGCGCAAGATGCGCGAGATCATCAGGAAGCTTTTCAAGACGCGCGACTAACCGGCTAATTTGATCGACTTCAGGATCAGCATCCGAAAGACTGATCATTCTCACCGCTGGAAACTCGGCCCCTAACATTTCAAGCAAGGTCGGATCACAAAAGAGAACACGATCGCTGTTCTCTAAACCCACGGCTGGATCTCGCAAGGCATTAATCAGGCGGTCGGATTCGAGCGGTTGCAACGTCGCCCACAGACCGCACGCCCCGTCAATTAAGACCACGGTGCGCCGCCCTTCAACCACAACTTCGGTCAAGATCTGTTTCTCACCAGCAAGCCGTCCCTGCGCCTGCTGCCAATTAATCAACGTCTGCAGAAACCTTTGCACCTCGCTGCCGCTAATGCCCGACTGCCACTCGCAAACGCTGTCGACTGAAATCGACGGAGGAATGAGCAATAGATCACGTAACAGCGGATCCGTAAGACTCTGCTCACTGTTCGATTGTCCACAGCATTTGACGAGCAGCACAAACCGGAGCAGCGAGATGGCGGCGGCGTCATCTGCGTGCGGCCAGTCGCGAGTAGCCTGCTCAAGTGGCAAGTCGTTAATGAAAGGCAAGAGAAGGAATACCCCGCCGAATGAGGTGTAGCAATGATTCAGACCACTATCATCCGCGTTCTGTGCTGACTGTTCTCCAATTGCATCGATGACTTCGCGCAACCATTCCGGCGAACAACGCAAAAACGGCAGAAGCATTTCGGCATCAGATCCCGCAGTTTTGTAGAATCCGGCCAGGGAGTCTCCCGTCATCGCCGAAAAAAGCTGCTCCCTTTCAGCCGCTGAGCGATTGCTCAACCTGTCTGCGAGACAAAAAATCGCTTGAGTGGCCCTTTTCAGATTCAGGCCGAACGCCGGCTGACCACGACTCGACATTAAATATAAAAGGAGAGCTCGTTGCGACTCGTTGAGCCCGTCAAACGAACCTCGCGTGATCGTCTGCCAGGCATTCCATGCGCGCTTGCAGCAATCAACTTCATCGCCTGTCTCGCTCGTCGCTGCAAGATTGTCGAGGATCAATCCCGCATCATTCCGGCTAAGAGCTCGCATCACATCCAGCAAATCATTTGACGAGAGCTTAAGAAGGGCTTCCCTTCCAGGCTCCGATTGATCGCTTACGACGGTTCGCAAGGCGGCGGACGTTGGTAACATCCGTAAGCCTTCAAACGACTCGTAGTACCAACAGCTCCACGCATAGCCTCTAGCTAAGTCGTGAAGAAACCGCGCGACGTACGAAACACGATCGGAAAACTGAACAACCGTGTTCGGTTCTCCACCGTCGGAAAGTGTCCGACTGAGAGTGCGACCAAGCTGCGTAGTAAAGGTTCGGCTGAGTTCTTCACCACTCGACGCCGGCACCTCGATTTGCAGTCGCCTGACAAACCAAATGGAAGGATCGTTTTGGGAAAACCAGGATGAAAAGGCGGAACTGAGCACCTGCGGTAAGTTATTTCGGAGCTCGTGATCCAATTGATCCTTCAGCCGTGCAGGTGAAGGATGCTGAGTAGAAACGACGTACTTAGCGTGGACACGACGAATTTGGAGGCGGTTGGTACTCATCGTCCTCCTTTAACCGAGCGTTATCGCAGTCTGCCCTCGCACGGAGTTATTCCTCGATGTAACTGCCTAAGTCGCCGTCTTACTGCGCGTTTTTTTCGCAGGTTTCTTGCGGGTGGCCCGTTTCGGTTGTTCTAAGTTCTGGAGGCGGGTTTTCAGATCGTCAACTTCCAGCTTGAGTTCTCGCAGGGCTTCGATTACTAATGCCTCAAACCCTCTCAAAGTAAGTTCGCTGTATCCTTGAGAATCTTTGCTGACCCATTCGGGAAAAACCTTCTCAACTTCCTGGGCCACCAATCCCATTTGCGGGCCCGAGAGATTTCCCATTCTTTCCGGATCACGCCATTCAAAATTGAAGCCGTGTAACTGTAGCAACTTCTCGAGGGCCTCGGTAATCGGTACGACGTCCTTCTTCAATCTGGAGTCAGACTGAATCGTCCACCCGCCGCCCCCAAGTTTGCGAGCGGCGCCAGCCAATCGAAAATCTCCCACCACATGCAACTTGTCGGTAGGATCGCTCGTGCCAAGTCCGGCGTTTCCTCCGCTAGTGATTACAAACTTCTCTTCAACCTTTTCTCCATCCAAAGTTACAACGGCAAACCGATTAGTGGTTTGAGCTTTTGGGCCGATAGCTACCTGCAATGCGTGCGCTCCAGGGGTTACATCACTGCGCCTGATAAACATCGGCGTATCGAGATCGCTTCCTGCAGCGTCTCTAAAATCGACGTCACCGGCGCATAGTCTTGCTCTGCCTGCAATTCGTAAATTACCTTCCACCCAAACGAGATCGTTATCTGTTTGACCTAACTTCGGGGGTTCAAATTTACTAAGGGCCGGATCAGCACTGCGACTTCGAAACCGAATTGCACCATCGGCGGCAGATATGTCCTCGGCGACTACGCCCACGTAACGACGAACTTTTCGGATCTTGTCTGAATCCTTTTCTGGGCCACTGTCGTCACGGGCCACAAACTGCCCAGGCGCGGTTTCCTTCGCCAACCAGCGCACATAGCCCAGTGGTACCAACCATCGTGCTCGGGGTTGTAATTCCGCCAAGTCCTGATGAGGAACGGAGCCGTCGTAGAGTAGCGGAGCGCTGGCATCAAACTCCTTCAATGCAGTTCTGGGATCGCTTAACGATCGTCCGGCGAGGTTGATTCCTGAAGTCGCGGCGTTAAATCCAACTTCTCCAACTTCGATCCTGAATGTCTCGTGAATGCGAGAGCTGTTGACGCCTTTACGACAAAGATCTGAATAGGGACGGATCTGCGCAGATTCGTCGTAGGCAAGCCAAACCTGAATCAACTTGCCTTTGGGATCAATAGGCGGGAGTTGAGCCTTGATCGCGCTAAATCGTTCTTCTGGAATTCTGTAGGGACTTAACACAACGATAGGACGGCCGTAACCGTCCACGGCGTATCCGGGCAGGACATAAATCGAAAGTCCACCACCGGGCTCGGGTGTTTCTTTCAACTGCAGGCCGGCGGCAATTCCCCATGTGTGCGCACCTAACGCGTGCCGAGCCTGTTGGATTCGCCCATAATCGACAGCAGCAATAAGATCCTCGGCGGTGAGATATTGCTCTTCGTAAAACGTTGGTCGTTCGCTAATTGCCATCGCTCGCCTCCTACCTGATTAGCTACGCCCGAAATCTTGCGGGAATTTCTTTCGCGAGGGGCGCCAACCGCTGAACAAGTGTTTGCGAATTCAACTTACCCTCCACGGCATCCGCAAAAATCGCGTCTAGAAAATCACCTTGTTGACCAGGCGCAGGACCCAAAATCACGCCTGGGGTCTGCGGTTCGGGCAGTGGTCTACAACACAAGCGCGCCAGCAATTCATCCATTTTTAGTTGTTTGACGATACCGCCGAGGAAGTACTGCAAGATCGGGAACGTTATTACCATCCGGCGATTTTCGAGATTGCAAATTCGAACAACGCGGCAACCGGCTTTGCAATTTAACGTCAGAGTCGCGATGGGAACACAGTTTTCGTCGGCAGGCTGAGGGCAAGGAGGAAGCAACGTTGAGCAAACACATTCGCGGAACAGCTCACGAATAATCAAGGTTAAATTCTGCTGGGTAACGCCAACATTTGGTGGGGCTGCTGGATCAGACGGCGGTAGCTCGATTCGAATAATTTGCTGATACAGGTCGCAGTTATAAATCGCGTGACGCTCCATCCATTCAGTCAAGGCTGACTTAATTGCTGAAACCTGAATGGCCGGCTGATTGGAATTTGGCAACCCGTTGGTCGCTTGTTGGAGCTTCGCAAGATCCCTGATGCATTCCCGAATCCGATTGAACCATTCACCCAGGTCTGCCTCTTCCAGTTTCCGTTCTTTACGAAGTTTGAAAGTGTAGCCTTCGCAGGTAACCGTTGGTTCACACTGAGGCGGAGCTTTTGTTTGTACATAGCTACCTCCATACCTCGCCGCAGTTCTTTTTGCTCCCCCGCAACCGCACCCTCCTGACGATCCGGATCCGTTGCCATTGGCACACCCACAGCCGCAGGACGACGAACCGCCACAACTGCAAGACGAACAACATGCGCCGCCACTAGCGCCTTTAAGCGGCGTAATACCTCGCGAAGACTTTTCGTCATAGCAAAGGTAAAGAATCCAGGGCTCATCCTTTTCGCCGCAAATGGGGTCGGGACGCGGCCATGCCGGATCGCACTCCCAGTCTTTCTGTTGGCATTCCTGAATTAATTCACAGACGTTTACCGCCTCATCGCGACAGACTACGATGTCGTCCCCACACGGACTCAGGGCATAACCTGACCTGACTGTGACAAAGCCTTTGCAGGGATTACATATCACTTCAAGTCCGCACACCACACCCCAACCGTGCAGATAACGGTTATGTAGTTTGTTCTTGTCGATGATGTAACGCTCCAGCCGGTTAAGATCGTCTTCGGTGAGCAGTTGTCCCGCGAAGAAACGTGGACGGCAGAGACATTCGAGACCGCCGCAAACAGGACAACGGGTTGCGGTGGGCTTTCGAGTGGTAACGATGGCCATAAGATTCTCCTGGCTGACGTTAATCAGCTATTACAAGGGTCTATCTAATTCCCTCGCGGTTTGGCAGTGAACCAGCTTTCAAACACCCCGCCCTGGATGCCTAACTGTTTGTCTAGCGACTGACCAGCTGGGGGTCTAGGTCGATCTCCCGAAGGCAATTCTGCGCGGACAAACTCAGCATCGATCGCACGGCCCGGGTCTCCCGTGTCGATCACGAAATCTCCTCGCAGCTTCACCGATAACTCGGGCACGAGACCGTTAATCACATTACGAGCAATCGGCGCCTCCTGAATGTCCAACAGAAAAGCAACGCCACGCGCATTACCAGACGGGGCCTGTTTTGCTGAGTCGATTCGTCCAAATGCGTTCGTGATGATTCGATTTTGACCATCGGTTTTGAGAGTGACCGGGATCGTCTTACCGCGCATCGGACACTGGCAAAGAATCCCGCGATTGAAATTCGGATCGTTAGGACCGCCTGTGGGAACCAACACCTGAAAGACGTTGGCACCATCGATCGTGTCGCTGACCCGGACATCAGCAGTGAAACCAATAACAATAGCGGGAGTCTGCAAGCCATTGGGTCTCTCCACCAATACAAAGAACGACTCTGGATCCGGCCCAGCCGGCGACCCTGATACGCCACCGATATGAAGCTTGTTATGAGTCCAGCTCAATGCTTCAATCCTGACCAGGCCTTCTTCCAAACCCTCACCCGGTGCACCATCTTCTCCATCTTCTCCATCCTCTCCATCCTCTCCATCCTTTCCTGGTAACCCTTGTTGGCCTTGTGTACCCGCCCCTCCGCCACCGTGTTCCAGTAAACACTTGACCAGATCAGTTAATACTTGTGTGCTGGGAAGTAGTTGGCGGGTGCGATTGTCGATGCGAACTACGTTGCTGGGATCGTTCGGTTCAGCGGGCTGGTCCAAGATGATGTCGTTAACGTTGTAACCCTCGATCGTCGCGAGGACGATACAGTCGGGCACATCGCAATGTGGACAACCGTCTAAATGCCTCCACAAGATTTCGCTGCATGCACCTTCTGAGATGTCGAGAATCGCGACGCCACCTAAAGGGCCTCCCAGGAACGGGATGAACAACCGGTCTCCAGCTTCATTCAGCTCCAGCTCCTGACTGATATCTCCAACTTGAAAAGCATTGCCGGCGCTCGGGAGATTCGAGACCATCCGATCAATACTGACTGGTTGAACGAAACTACCGGCAGCATCTTTCTCCAGTACATACGCCCAGTGCCCACCGGGCGATACCACGAGAGATACAGGAGCATGCG